>JAVBPF010000027.1:0-5761 GCA_031549735.1 Oscillospiraceae bacterium | reverse complement strand
TTGGCGGACAGATTGATGCCGGAGGTGAGTCCCATAGCCGCGGCGCGCTCTATGTAGCTTTGCGGCCAGCGAAGGCCGACGTCGGCGTCGGTATAGCCGAGCAACCGCACGGCGATGGTGACGGCCTCTCCGAAATTGATGGTGTTTTCGGGCTTGAACGTGCCGTCCGGATAGCCCTTGATGATTTTTAATTCACGTACGGCGGCGTTGATAAATCCGCGCCCCCAATGCTTAGCGGTCACATCGGGGAAGATAGTGAACGAGGCGTAGCCGCTCACATCCTTGAGCCCCGAGGTCAACACTGCCATTTTGCAGAACTCGGCGCGGGACACCGGCTTGGCCGGTCTGAATTTGCCGTCGTTGTACCCGTAAACAACGCCCAGATTTTGCAGCAGCGAGGCCGCCTTTTGGATTTTGGCGTCCGAGATGTCGGGGAAGGCGGCCGAAGCGGTCGGGACAAACAGCGACAAGCACAACATCAATGTGAGCGTTACGGCGACCAGCCGACGGGGAAGCTTGTGGTGTGTCATAAAAAAGCGCCTCATTTCAAAGGTTGATGGGTTCATTCGTTGCGCAGCGCCTCGACAGGCTGCAGGCCGGAGGCCTTGATGGCGGGGTAGAGGCCAAACAGCATACCCAGCAAAACCGAGACGCCGAAGGCCAGAAGCATGATGAGCGGTGTTGGTGTGAAGACCCGATCGATCTGCACTTTGACCAATACCATGGTGGCCAAAATACCCAAGATCAGCCCCAGTGCCCCGGCCAACGCACTCAAAATGCCGGATTCCATTAAGAACTGGCTTACGATCGAGCTTCGCTGCGCGCCGATGGCCTTGCGCACGCCAATTTCCCGTGTGCGTTCCTTCACGGTGACCAGCATGATGTTCATGATGCCGATGCCGGCCACCAGCAGAGAGATGGCCGCGATGACCGCCATGAAGATGAGTTCGCTCTGCGCCAGTTTGTCGCTTTCCTCCATCCACTCGTTTTGGCTGTTCACGTTGAACCAAGCCGAATTGGGATAGTCCTTCGTTTTGGACAGCAGGAAGATTTTCAGCTTGTCGATGGCTCGGCTGGTCGAGGCGCCGTCTCGAGCCTTGACAATGAACTGCTCGATGGCCATGTTCTTGTTCATCGTACGGTTGAGCGAGTAGGGAATAACGATCTTGCCGTCCTCGGAATACTCGCTGTTGTCATATTTTTGTTTAAGTGTCCCAACCACGGTAAATCTTTCGTTGTTGATGAAGATCGTTTCACCAATGGGATTCTTGTAGTTGAAAAAACGGTTGACAACGGCCGAGCCAATCAGGCAGACGCGGTTGCGCCGCTGGATGTCCATGTAGGCCAGGTTGCGGCCCTTTTCCACCGTGTCGTTGTTGCACACGGTATATTGGTCGGAGCCCATATACACCTGTGCCATAAGCGATTTGGCCTGATACTTCACGCGAACGTCCCACATAGGCATACTGGGGGTGACGCCCTCGACCAGATCGGTCAGCGAAAGGCAGTAATCATAGATGTCGTCCGAGATGTCCTTGGCCCCGCCGCCGGTCCAGATGCTGCAGTAAACGTCGATGCGGTTGGTACCCATTTTCAGAAAGTCTTCCCGGTCCTTTTCGCTCTTGGCCTGCTCCAGAGACACAATGGCGATGACCGCCATGACACCGATGGCGATGCTCAGCATGGTGAGCAGCGAGCGACCCTTCTTGCCCAGTATTGATTTGATGGCCATTTTGAAGGCCTGTACAAACAGCATGCCGTCACCTGCCTTTCTGTCCGGCCGGCGCCGACACCGGAGGAGCGGTGATCTCCTCCACAATGCGCCCGTCCTGGATACGAATGCGCCGCCGGGCCATTTGCGCCACCTGGTCGTCGTGGGTGATGAGCAGAATGGTGACGCCCTCGGCGTTGAGCTGGGACAAAATCTCGATCACGTGCCGTCCGGTACGGGAGTCCAGATTGCCGGTGGGCTCGTCGGCCAGGATGATGGAGGGGTGCGTGGCCAGAGCCCGGGCGATGGCCACACGCTGCTGTTGACCGCCCGACATCTCGGCGGGCTTGTGATCCATGCGATCCTCCAGGCCGACGCGCGTGAGCGCCTCCTCGGCGTGCTCCCACCGTTTGCCCTCGCGCATGCCCTGATAGACAAGCGGCAGTTCTACATTTTCCAGCGCGGTCAGGCCGGGCAGCAGATTGAAGCCCTGAAAAATAAATCCGATTTGGTGGTTGCGGATTTTGGCCAGCTGCCGGCCGGACAGCGTTTCGATCAATTGGCCGTCGAGATAGTAGCTGCCGTAGGTGGGCAGGTCCAGACAGCCCAGAATGTTCATCAGCGTCGATTTGCCCGAGCCCGACGCGCCGATGATGGCCAGATATTCGCCGCGTTCGACCGAAAAGCTGACGCCGTCCAGCGCGCGCACCTCGTTTTCATAGCCCTCGTTATAGAGGCGATAGAGTTGATCGACGACAATGAGCGGATGCTCGGCACGAATGGCGTTATTCATACATGATCACCCCGCCGCCGCCGAAGCCCGGATCGGCATTGGGGTCGTCGAGGAGAGAAATCTGCGTGTAAACCTCGGCGCCTTCCTCCACACCGTCCAGAATCTCAATGCCGGTCTCGTTGCCGATGCCGCAGGTGACCGGCACGGCGAAAAATCCGGTCGGCACAATGCCTTCGGGCAGATCAACGGCGTTATCGGGCCGTTCGTCGGACTTGATAAAAACACAGGTTCCGGCCTCATCGGTGTTTTTGACGGCAATAACCGGCGCCAGCAGCACATCAAAGTGCTGCTCCACCGAGAGCTTATAGTCTATATACATTCCCGAAAGCAGTTGGCCGCCCATGTTATCAATTTCAAAGATGGCGGGGAAGGTCGACATGCCGTTCTCTCCGCCGCCCTGCATGGCAATGGATTTGACAGTACCAAACACCTGCTGCTCGCCCTCCATGCCATAGGTGGTGATGATGACCTGCATGCCGGGCTGCACCAGCGCGACATCCCGCTCGTCCACCTGCGCCTCGACCACCATGGTATCCATTTGCGCAATGGACACCAGCATGGTGCCCGGCTCGACCGTCTGCCCGATGACGGCGTTGTTGTAGATGATGGTGCCAGACATATCGGCGGTAACGCGGAGATTGTCATACTCCTTCGCGAGCTCTTCCTTTTCGGCCTCGTACTCCTCGATCTGCTGACGAAGCGCCTGCACCTGTTCGTTGTCCTCTTTGTACTCCAGCTGACAGAGCAAAGCGCCAGAGGCATAATCCATGTAGCTCATACCTTTGTACGTCGTCACGACGCCGGAGGTTTTGGCCGTGATCTCCTGTTTGCGGTTGTACATGAGCTTGGCGGTGTCGTCTGGTTGGATTTCGACGCCGTTTCGGTCGCGCAGTACGGCGGCGCAGGCGGTGTCCTCGGCCAGGGTGCCGGGATTCTTGACCGATATAACCACCTCGAAAAGGGTAGTGCCCTCAGCAGAGATTTTGCGCACCTTATGAATCTCGGCCACCGTGGCTTCCAGCACGGCCATGCTGGAAGGGATGGACAACTCGACGGCCTGACCGACCGAGATGCTGTTCTCGTAGGCGTAGCTGAAATAGAAACTGGCCTTCATCGTGCTGTCGTCAACCAGCAGGCCCATGGATTGTCCCATTTCCAAAGGATCGCCGGGGTTCAGGTCGGGCGCGTCCAGAAGCTTACCCTTGAAGGGCGTCCGGATGGTCAGATTGTCGGCCAGACTGGCCGCGTCGCCCACCAGCTTTTCGATCTCCTTGTTGGCCTTGTCGATCCTGTCCTGAATGACCTTCACTTCGGCGTCCAGCGCTTCGGTATCGAGCACAAAGAGTAGATCGCCCTCCATGACCAGTTCGCCGGCCATGAAATAGCTCTCGGTCACGCGCCCCTTTACACGGGCGCCGATATCGCTCGACTCGGCCGGTTTGACCTGACCCCAGCCCTGCACCGTGTTTTCAATGGAACCGCGGTAAATGAATTCGGTGTCATAATGTACAGGCTTCTCCAGAAAAAACAGCTGAATCATGCCGTAGACGATGCCCGCGATGACCAAAGCGGTGATCGCCAGGCCGATGATGAGCTTGATGACTTTCTTTTGATGGCGGCTTCGCACCTTGCGGGGCGGGCCGAAGGCTGCGTGCTGTGCCATCGCGGAGGGGACGTAGGATCCGCCGGGATAGGGGGCCGAGGCCGGAGGCGCCTCAACGGCGGTCACCCGACCGGTGTCGGCTGCGGGCGAACCATGTTCCGAGTGAGCTGCGGAGACTTGCCCGCTGGTTTGAGCGGTCTGAACGATTTCTGCCCTGGCCGCATCCCACTCCTCGGTATGGACGACCGGCTGAGTTGAACGTTCCTTCTGCGGAAGCGGCGGAGTAGCGGCTGGCGTTTTTTTCTTCATGTTGTTTCCTCCCGGCCTCATGGGGCGTAATCCAATTTCACAATTCTATCATACCGAGACTGGCCCAAAAAGCAAGTTACATAAGATTACAGAATTGCACTGTGTGACGGAATCGTGTTTTGCTCTTTTGAAAATTAGACGTGAATCTTGGATGGTTGTTCCCTTGCGGAACTGCGTAAAAAAGTAAAGGCAGGGAATCTCAGTGTAAGCCGAGAAGGAAGAACCGCTGCTGCGCAACCGGTTTCTTTGGACACATCGGAGAGGGCCTATTCTCCCGGCCATGGCCCGCGCTCGAGGCTTGACCGTTAAGGGCACGAAAAAGCCGATGTGATGTTGCGGCGTGCTCGTTCAGCGTCTATCTGGAGGGAATCTGACAGTTGTGTTGTGCCACGACAGGCAATTGATCCAATTGGGGGGAGACAAATCAGAGGACATCGTAATCCAAGAGGAGGCCACCCGCGTTGCGGATGGCCTCCTCTTTCATGGTTTCTACTTGGTTCCTGTTTCGCGATGGGTCTTAGTTCACCTGCACGATGACGGAGGCGGAGGCCTTTCCGTCGGCGGTTGCAATGGTCATGATGGTGTTGCCAACCTTCGTGCCTTTGATGTCGATCTTGGCAGAACCGGCCACGGAGTCGCGAACGGTGGCCGTGGCGATGCCCGCCGGCTGGAAGGTCGCGTTCAGTGTCAGGGCCACATTGGCCGGGGTCCAGGTCAAGTTGGCCGTTATGGTCTTCGCGCGAGCCACCTTGAGCGACGACGGCATTTTCAGAACAAGCGCGATGTCGGGCTCGGGGATGGCCTCTTCCAGACCGTCCATCGCGGCCTGCAACGCCGTCTTCAGGGCGCTGTAGTCGGCCAGATTGGCGGCGGTGTCTTCGTACGGCACGTTGGTCAGCCAAAGTTCGGCGGCGTCTACGGCGGCGGCGAGGACGGTCCAGGTGGCCGCTGTGTAGTCCGCTTCGTCCAAAGCGTCGGCGTCGGCCAGCAGGGCTTCGAGGTCGGTCGTGTCGATGTACTCCGGATCGGGTGTTTTTTCAACCAGAGCAACCACGGCGGCCTGCAGGGCGTCTCGCACCGATTCATACGCCGCTTTGGTCGGCGAAACGGGATTGGTCTTCACCGCGTTGGCGGCGGCCAGAGGCACGGCCAGTCCAAGCCATGAGGCGGGGGTATAGTCATCCTCATTAAGCGCTTCGACACTGGTGATCAGCGCGTAGAGGTCGGCCATCGAGAACACGCTGACGGTGCCGGGCAGGACGGAGGTGAAGGGGGCGAAGGTGCCGGTGTAGGTGGTGTCGCCCACGCTCACGCCGGTGATGACGCTGCCGTCGATCGTAGCGAT
>JAVBPF010000082.1:0-14228 GCA_031549735.1 Oscillospiraceae bacterium | reverse complement strand
CGTCTTTTCGACCGAGGTGTGCTTTGCCATGACTTTTTACAGGTGACGCCATCGCCTTTTTAAGATTTCTGAGGGATGATATGTTTTTTTGCTATGGAAAAGGCGCGCTGCAGAATTGTTCATTCTGCAACGCGCCCTTTTGACTGTCGAAAAACTCCGTTTTCCGACAAGGGGTTCTCGCCCTGCGGGTCTCGCAAAGAAACCCATTGGTGAAGTGAATCACCCAAAGGGTTGATTCACATTGCTTTTGCCAAAATCGGCGAAGCAAGAACCTGGGCGCGTGGCGACCAGGCTCCACACGATTTTGGCAAAAGGACGGGGGATGCGGAGGGGTTTCGACAGTCTATACCAGCCGCTTCACCAAATCCTCGCGCTCGCCGGGCAAAAGGTCGATGACCGGAAGCTCAATCAGCGTATAGCACCCGGGCAGGCACCGCATGGCGGCCCGGGCGGCACAGACCAAAATCTGTCCGGTCAGGGCGGGGTTGTTGATTTTCATCGAATAGGAAAACGTCTGATTGTGCGCCTGACCCGACACGCCGTACCGCTCAAGCACGACGCCGTGGCCCATGTTGAGCAGCGCGCCGACATCGTCGACGGCCACGACATGCGTCTCGTCGTGCGCGAAGTAGGGGTCGGCCTTGACGGCGGCGGCCACCGCTTCGAGCTTCGCGCCGTTTTCAAGCTGCACATAGACCATGCGGCGGTGTACGCCCGAACCGGCGGGGATGGTCATCGACAGCGCATTGGCGACCCCCGGCACCGATTTGGCGGCCACGGTGTGTCCCATGCTCATACCGGGGCCAAAGTTGGTGTAGGAAAGACCTTTGGGCGCCATGGCCTCCAGCAGCGCGCGCACCACCGAATCGGTGCCGGGATCCCATCCGGCGGCGATGACGGCGGCCGTGCCGTGCTTTTGAGCGGCCTCCTGCAGTCGGACTTTGGTGTCCCAGATCTCGGTGTGAATGTCGTAGCCGTCCGCCGTGCGGATGCCCATGCTGAGCAACGTCTCCGCAACATGGGGACAGGCGCGGGAGGGCAGCGCCAGAATGGCGACGTCCACCTCGCCGTGCGCGCGGATGTCGCCGACGTCGGTGACCCAAAGAGCCTCCAGCCCGGACGCCGCGGGCACGTTCGGAGCTTCGCACACGCATACAAGCTTCATATCCTTTGCATCGCCCAAAGCGTCCAGGACGCGCCGGCCGACATTGCCCAATCCAACAAGGGCCACTCTGATCATAGACAACTCCTCCTCAGTGAGTACTGTGAGTTTTTTTCAGTATATCACCAACGCGCATGAGGCGACAATAAAAAGTTGTGCCGCAACAGGGAGTTTTGGCGGAATTATCTTGAAATCAACGGGCGATTATCATATGATACGATTGGTTGGAATGCAGAGATCCGGATGGTCGGAGTGAGGTCGACGGAAAGAAAACGGGAAAGAGGGCATGCGCCGTGAGTCAGATGAGAATCCCGGAGATGGGGCCGCTGCACAATATGATTCGCTCCTCCACCGGCGCCGAGCGCCGGGAAACCACCGCGACGCCCGGTTCCTTCCGCAATGAGCTGCAGGGACTGACCCAGGAAAACGCGTTGCAGAAGCTGAACGACATGGGGCTGAACCTGCAGAAGCAGGGCGAGATTTTGGCGCGCCGGTGCGACATCGTCGAACTCAAACGATACAAGGAAAAGCTCGGCGAATTCATGCACGAGGCGGTTCGCTTCGCCTTTGAATTCAAAAAGCAGTCAACGCTGGACGCCCGCGGCCGCCACCGCATCTATGCCCTCATCAAAAAGCTCAACGACAAAATCGAGGAGCTGACGCAGCAGATTTTGTCGGGCGAGGCCGATCAGCTGGCGGTGCTGGAAGCCATCGACGACATCCGCGGCATGCTGCTCGATCTGTATATGTGAATTCAGTCGGTTGCCAGTGGACGGTTGCTGTTTTTGCCCCCGGAAGGCGGGCGTCCAGTCTTTTGTTTTTTCAGGAAAAGAGTGTTTTATATCTCCGTGAGGTATGATATAATAACAAAAATCCGTATTCATTATGTCGCATTGCGGCTCCGCCTATAGAAACGCGACCGGAAGATAAACGGGGTTGGGAGGTTCTTTCATGAAAAACCGGGTGATCGTCACCATCGCCGGCCAGGAATTCACACTCGTCGCCGAGGAATCGGCCGAGTACATGGACACTGTGGCCGCTCGGGTGGACAAGGAAATCAATCAGGTGGCCGAGTCGTTTCGGGGTTCGAGCGCCAACATTGCCATCTTGGCCTGCCTCAATCTGGCCGATGCGCTGATTAAGGCGCAGGAGACGAGCGAAGGTCTGCGCAGTCAGCTCAAGGATTATCTGGAGGAATCGGCGCGGATGAAAGCCGAAGTGGCCGAAATGCGCCGCGAAATGGGCCGCATCCGGCGTCAGCAGGAATTTGAAGGAACGCCATCACAGTCATAAGGAGAACCGTCGGCATGTCATTGACCCTGTCCATTCAAAAAATACATCCCGAGGCGCGCCTGCCGAGTCAGGCTACCGCCGGTTCGGCCGGTATGGATTTGTGCGCCTGTCTGGAACACTCGATCACACTGCAGCCCGGCCAGCGGGCGGTTATTCCCACCGGCCTCGCGGCGGCGCTGCCCTCACCCGACTTGGTGTTGCTTGTTTTCGGACGCAGCGGCCTGGGCTTTCGGGAGGGATTGATTCTCTCCAACGGCGTGGGCGTCATCGACGCCGATTACCGGGGCGAGATTTGCGTGAGCCTCACCCATTTGGGAGACGCGCCCTATACGATCCAACCCGGCGACCGCGTGGCGCAGATGGTGTTGATGCCGATCCTGCGCCCGATCATTGAGGAATGTGACGCGCTGCCCGAGACCACGCGCGGTACGGGCGGATTCGGCTCGACCGGACGGTGAGCAGGGCCTTGCCGCGGCCGGACAGTGATTGGCGCGGCCCGCGCGGAGGGGTTCGAGTCTATCCCATATGAAATGAGAGTGACCCATGGCTTTGATCTTGGCCTCCCAATCGCCGCGTCGGCGCATGCTGCTGAAACAGGTGACCGATGTCCCGTTTGAGATCATCGTCCCCGAAGTGGATGAATCGATTTCGCCGAGCTGGTCGCCTCGCCGGGCGGTCTGTTCTCTGTCCGAGGCCAAGGCGCTGGCCGTGGCGGTGAAAGAAGACGATGTCGTCATCGCCGCCGACACGCTGGTGTTTTTGCGCGGCCGGCTGCTGGGCAAGCCCGCGACGCCCCAGGAGGCCGTTTCGATGTTGGAACGCCTGTCGGGTCGTCGGCACAAGGTCTATACCGGCGTCACCGTGCGCCGGGGCGAGGAGACCGCAACCGCCTGCGCGGTGGCTGTCGTTACGTTTCGCAGGCTCAATCGCCCGGAAATTGACCGCTATGTGCAGTCCGGGGAGCCTCTCGATAAGGCGGGCGCCTACGGTATCAGCGGACGCGGCGCGTTGTTTGTCACTTCGGTACGCGGGGACTATTACACTGTGGTCGGGCTGCCGCTCAGCTTGACCGCGCAAATGCTGAAACAATTTGAGGTAGCGTTATAACCGAATCGGCCGCGAAGTCGCGGCTCGGTCGGATACTTTGACGGCCGGATCGGGTCGAATGAACCCGGTGTTGCCCGGCGGGAAAACGAGGGTATACGTTGCGGTATCTATTTTCTCATAAAGGATTGCTTGTGGCGGTCATGGCCGTGCTGCTTGCGGCGGTCATGGCCATACTCACAGCCCTCACCGGCGGGTCGGCTTCGCCCGTCGCCGCGTTTTGGGGCGCTGTGGCCAAACCATTCCAGATGTTCACCGTTGGCGTGGCCGACAGCATCGCCTCCTCGCATGAGGCTACCTACCGCTACGACATTGTCCTGCAGGAAAACGCGGAATTGAAAAAGCGCATCGCCGAAATGGAAGAGGCGGAGAGGCAGAGTGTGGCCACCGGAGAGGAGAATGATCGGCTTCGCAAGCTGCTCGGCTTGGCGGAGCGCCACCGTGATTTTACGTGGGAGACCGCCATGATAACGGCGTCGGGCACCTCAAACTGGGCTTCGACCTTCACCATCAACAAGGGCAGCCAGCAGGGACTGGAACCCAAAATGTGTGTGGTCACGGAGGAGGGCTTCCTCATCGGGTTCCTCTCTGAGGTCGGCCCCGGCTTCTCGATTGTGACCACGCTGATCGACACGGATATGGAGTGCGGCGCCTATATCTCCCGTTCGGGCGACGGCGCTGTGGTGGAGGGTAACTTCGACCTGATGCGCCAGGGGCTTCTGCGGCTGAGTTATTTGTCCAAGGACACCGACCTGCGCAACGGGGATTTGGTGCTTGCTTCAGGCATCGGAGGCGTGTTCCCGAGGGACATCGTGATCGGCGCTATTGAGAGCGTCCAGGTCGATTCGTCCGGCATCTCGGCCTATGCCGTCATCCGCCCGTCGGTGGATTTGAACCGTCTGACACATGTTTCGATCATCAAGAGTTTTGATATTTCCGAGTAGAAGGCAGGGAACGAAGTGACTTTCTCCGCGATGAGAAAGTCACCAAAGAATCGCCGAAGAGAAACCCCTTCGATCGGGTTTCCCTTTGGAATCCCTTCCCCACGACCAGGGGGTCCCGGCTCCGTTGGATCCCCCGATGGGGTTGGGGAACGGGGCAACGGCGGAAATGTTTTCACGATCCCCCGTAGGGGCGCGCAGTGCGCGTCCGTAAACCACCCGCTATCCGTCCGGACGGCCAATGGACGCCCCCACAAACAGGAATTTCTACCACCCCCCACCAGCCGTAAAGGATTAGGGAGTAAGACTTCACCGTTTGCAACGTCCAATGAAAACCTTTGTCCTCACCGCCTCGGGGACTGTGTGCCGACCGGCATAGCCCGGATGACGGCGTTTGCTGCAGGGCAATCTACGCACAAGCAAACTCCGTAACCCCAGATGATTCTTTGGTACCTTTCTCATCGTAGGAGAAAGGTACATCTTCCGTCGTCCCCGGCAGGGGAATCGTTCCCCCGCTGGGGAGAAAAACAAACAACCAGCCCCTACTGGAGGCCGATGTTTTGAACTACGACCGCTTGTGGAAAACACTCATCTACGGGTTTTACCTGATCTGCCTCACACTGCTGCAGATGACGCTGCTGCCCGAACTCAAGCTGTTCGGGGTTCATCCCATCCTGTTCCCGGCCTTTGTGGTCATCGTGGCGGTGTTTGAGGGTCCGTGGACGGGAGGCGCGTTTGGGTTGGCCGCCGGGCTGTTCGCCGACGCGCTGATGCCGGCGGTCGGGTTTTTCTTCGTGTTGATTTATTTGTGCCTCGGCGTTTTGGTGGGGTACCTGTCCAACTATCTCTACCGAAAAAACATCGTGACCATGTTGCTGTGGTCTGGCGCCGTACATCTCAGCGCCAACATCATGTTTTTCTTCGCATTCTTCTTTGTGCCCGGCCAGGCGGGCGTGGGTGCGTTTTCGGCCGTTTGTCTGCCCGAGGTCTTCTTCTCGCTGCTGCTGACGCCGCTCCTCTATCTGCCTCTGCGCTCCAATTACCGCTATTGGCAGAAGGAAGAGGATCCGGTCCCGCTTGACAACGACTGACAGGGGGCTGCTCCATACGCCGGATATTCCTGTTTTTCCCCGGCGAAATCGCGTTGGATTGAGGTGATTCCTCTTGACAGGCTTCAAATATTATGCGCGCATCTCGGTGCTTCTCCTTCTGCTGATGGCCTTTCTGCTGATTGCCACGGCGAGGCTGTACAATCTTCAGATTGTACACGGGGAGGACAACCTGAAGCAGGCCGAGCGCCGCCTGGTGCGCACGGTGACCATCCCGGCCGCCCGGGGCGAAATCCTTGACCGCTATGGCCGGCCGCTGGTCAAAAACAGGCTGAGCTACGACGTCACGATTGATATGTCCCGGATGAAGCTCAATGATCCGCCCGAAATTCTGTCGCGGCTGATTGCGCTGATGCGAGCGGAAGGGATTGCCTATGAGGATACCTTTCCGGTGACCGCGCCGCCCTACGCCTACGTCTCCGCCATGACCGACAAACAGAAAAGCCGGCTGGAGAGATACCTCAAGGAGAAGGAATGGGTGGGCGTGACCGCCATCGAGCTGATGGAAAAGCTCCGGGACGAGTACAAGATCGACGAGCGGTTTGACGACGCGCAGGCGCGGGACATCGCCGCCATCCGGTATGAGCTGGAGCTGCGCACCCTGTTTTTCAACTATCCGGTCTACAAATTCGCCACCGATGTCGACATGGCGCTGGTGGCCAAGATTTCGGAACAGGATTTCCCCGGGGTCATGATCGAGACCGTGCCCATCCGCGAATACCTGACCGAATACGCCGCCCATCTGTTGGGGCGCGTGGGACAGATCTTTGAAGAGGATGCCGAGATGTACAAGGAGCTCGGCTATGCCGCCGATGAAATTGTGGGTGTCGACGGGCTGGAAAAAACGCTCGAATCCTATCTGCACGGCACCGCCGGCTCGCGCACCGAGGAGACCACCACCAGCGGCAAGGTGACCAGCGTGTTGAAAACCACGCCGCCCGAGCCGGGCAAAAACGTCATGCTCACCATCGACATTCATTTTCAGGAGCAGGTCGAGAAGATACTGGAGAGCAACATCCTGCGTATGCGCGAGGAAGGACAGAACAATACCAAGCTGGACGGTGGTCAATCGGAGGGCGGCGCGGCGGTGGTGCTGGACGTCAAATCCGCGGCCGTGCTGGCGTCGGCGTCCTATCCCTCGTTCGATCTCGAAAACTACAAGCAGGACATTGCCGATATGCTGGTCGATTCGATGACCCCGTTGGTCAACCGCGCCATACAGGGCACCTACGAGCCGGGCTCCACCTTCAAAATGGCCACCGCCATCGCGGCGCTGGAGACCGGAGCCATTACGCCCCGTACCATCATCACCGACCAGGGCCGCTATATGCGCTTTGCGCCCAGCTACACGCCGTCCTGCTCCATCTATCGCTCCTCGGGCAGCACGCACGGCAGCCTCAACGTGGCCAACGCCCTGCGTGTCTCCTGCAACTACTTCTTCTATGAGGCCGGCTGGCTGGCCGGCATCGACGCGATGAACAACTACGCCACACAGCTCGGCTTGGGCGAAACCACCGGGGTTGAGCTGCCGGGCGAGCGGGCGGGCATTCTGGCCGGACCGGCCTATGTCGAAGCGCATCCCGGTATGCGCAGCTGGGCGGGCGGCGATGTGATCCAGGCCGCCATCGGCCAGTCCTACAATCTGTTTACCCCCATGCAGCTGGCCAATTATGTCTCGGTGATCGCCAACGGCGGAAGCCGCTACCGGTGCCATCTGCTGCAATCGGTCAAATCCTATGATTACGCGCAGACCGTATATGAGGCCAAACCCGAGCTGCTCAATTTTGTGGCGATGTCCGACGAGGCGCTGGATACCGTGCGAGAGGGCATGAAGCTGGTGGCCTCCCCCAGTGGAACGGCGTCGCGGACTTTCGGCTCATTCCGCATCCCGGTGGCCGCCAAAACCGGTTCGGCGCAGGTCAAGGCCGACGGCACCCCGGCCAACGGCGTTTTTGTGGTCTATGCCCCGGCCGACGACCCGCAGATTGCCATCGCGGTTGTGGTCGAGAAGGGCGGCGCAGGATCGGCCGTAGCGCCCATCGCCCGGGATATCATCGACGCGTATTTCTCCATCCAGGATGAAATGGAGACCGTACCGACCTCCGGCGTATTGTGTGAATAAGGAAGTGTTGGCTTTGGGAACACGCATATTGGTTACATCGGGCAAGGGCGGCACCGGAAAGACCTCTCTCACGGCGTCGCTGGCGGCCTCGCTGGCATCCCTCGATCGTAAGGTCTGCTGTATTGACCTCGATGTGGGGCTGCGTAACCTGGATATTGTCCTGGGGCTGACCGACAAGACGGCGATGGATTTCTCCGACGTGCTCAGCGGCGCGGTCAAGCTGGAGGAGGCTGTGTGCCCGCATCCCAACCTGCCCACGCTCCATCTGCTGCCCGCGCCCAGCGCCATGACCTCAACCGAAATCCCGGTGGAGGCTTTCGCTCAGATGACCCGGCGGCTGGCCGAGCGTTATGACTACGTTTTTTTGGATTCCCCATCGGGGCTGGAGAACGGTTTCCGTATCGGCGCCGCATCCAGTGACCGCGCCATTGTGGTTTCGCTGTTGGAAGTCGCGGCGCTGCGTGACGCGGCGCGTGTGGCCGAGGCGCTCGAGCAGGAGGAAATCCATAAAGCGCATCTGGTGCTCAACCGCGTGCGCCCGCAGATGGTGCGCGACTATGAGACCATGAATGTGGACGACGCCATGGACACGACCGGATTGCCGCTTCTGGGGATCATTCCCGAGGACATCGAGGTCATCGTGGCCGGCAATCATGGCGTACCGCTTGTGTTCTGTTCCCATAAGGGCGCCGCCCGCGCCGTCATGAACATTGCCAAACGTTTGGAAGGGCAATATGTGCCCATTTCCGAGAGAAACTTGAAGGTCAGAACCTGATGGTTGTAAGGAGGAAGCACTCACCTGTGCCGTCTGCGTAGGGGCGCGCATTGTGCGTCCGCAAACCCGCTGATGGCAATCGGACAGCCAATGGCCGCCCCAACAATCATGGGCAGGCGCCCAAAACCGCGTCGGTTGCGCTCGTTTCGCCAACCCCCACCAGCCGTTAAGGATTAGGGATTACAAATTCCTGATAGCGCTCGCCCAATGAACCCTTTTGACCTTACCGCCTAGTGGACAGTGCATCAACCGGCCAAGCCCGGACGACGGCGTTTGGAGCACGGCCGTTTGCGTAGAAAACAAACCCCGCATCCCCGAAACGATTCTTTGGTTCCTTTCTCATCATGCGAGAAAGGAACGTCCCACCTCCCCGGTGGGGACAAGCCCTCGTCCCCGGAGAAAAAACAACCAGTCAAAAGAAAACCCCATATACTCGTTAGGGAGGATAAAAAGATGACCATCGCGCTGTTGGCCCATGACAAGAAGAAGGAATTGCTCGAGCAGTTCTGCATCGCCTATTCGGGCATCCTGTCGCGACACAGTCTCTGCGCCACCGCCACGACGGGCGGCTTGGTGGCCGAGGCCACCGGCCTGACCATCAAGCGTTTTTTCGCCGGAGCGCAGGGCGGCGAGCAACAGATCGGCGCGCGTATCGCGTACAATGAAATCGATCTGCTGCTGTTCTTCCGCGACCCGCTGGCCGGAGACAGCATTCCCGACGGCGGCTTGCTGCGGCTGTGTGACATGCACAACATCCCGGTGGCCACCAACATCGCCACGGCCGAGGTGCTGATCCACGGTTTGGAGCGGGGCGATCTGGATTGGCGCGACATCGTCAATCCCAAAACGAAGAAGGCATAATGTTCAGGGTGTAAAATGAGGCTACCCCCTGAACGTTTTGACGGACGTACACGCCAAATCTGTCACCGCGGTGGGTGATTGAACGCGAAAGGAGGGCGGTTGCCCCCCGTTCTGTTCTGCTTGCGTCTACTTTTTGTCTGCACGCTGAGGCCGCCTTCGGGCGGCTTTTCGTTGTTAAAACGGCCTGAAATGGGGAATATATGGGAAAGGAAGAAAAAACCACAACATTATTATTTTGTTAGTGTAGTCAAACACTTATGGTTTGTGGTAAAATTCTCTTTGAGTGTCTGAAAGCAGTTCCCATCCGCGAACGCCGTTTTGGACACTTGCACCGGACAAGCAGCGGGTGACAGGCAAAATCGGCCTGTCAAAGGAAAGAATCCCGGTACGGTGCGGTTCGTTTTCGTTCGATTGTATTAATGTCAGCCAAGGTCAGAGGAGGATTCACATGCCGAATACCATCACCCTCGTCCCCTTCCGGGGCACTGAGGAGCAACGCGAGCAGCTTATGCAGGTCATCGAGAAACACAAGGGCACCCCGGGCGCCGCCATGCCGGTCTTGCAGGAGGCGCAGGCCATTTACGGGTATTTGCCCGAGGAAGTGCAGATTATGGTGGCCGAAGGGTTGGGCCTGTCACTTTCTGAAATCTACGGCGTGGTCTCCTTTTACACGCAGTTCACCGTCAACCCCAAAGGCAAAATTGAAATCAGCGTTTGCATGGGGACGGCCTGCTATGTCAAAGGCTCACAGGATATTTTGGAGCGCGTCGAGAAGAAGATCGGCTGCAAGGCCGGCGAGGTCACACCCGACGGCAAGTTCTCCATCGACGCCACCCGGTGCATCGGCGCCTGCGGTCTGGCTCCGGTTATGGTCGTGGACGGCGACGTACATGGCTGTCTCGTGCCCGATCAGGTGGACGACATTTTGGAGAAATATATCAATCGATGAAGAGTCGAGCAGGTCGGCAGGAAGAATTCGCCCGAGCGGCGCCCGGAAAACAGGGCGGGTCGTCTCAGGCAAGACCCGGCGGCATTTCCGGCGGAGCGTCGGCCAATTCGACCGACCGGCGACCGTCGCGAGGCTTGACACCGAAGAGTCGAGCAGGTCGTGCAGGAACTCTGTAGGGGCGAACTTCGTTCGCCCGCGCATAGGACCGATATAACCTCAATAATGGCGGGAGGAAGTTCTTTTGAAAACACTAGCCGAACTGGAAGCCATCCAGAATAAAGCGCGCGAACAAATGAATCTGCCCGGGCAGGAAAGCAAGGAGACCCGCGTCGTCGTGGGTCTGGCCACCTGCGGTATGGCGGCCGGCGCGAACGAAGTGTTCGACGCCATCAATGACGAAGTGAAACGCCGTCACCTGAACGGCGTCAACGTGGTCAAAACCGGCTGCATCGGCGTATGCCGGCTTGAGCCGATCGTCGAAGTTTTCATGCCGGGCAAAGATAAGGTCACCTATGTGCTGATGACCCCCGACAAGGCGCGGCAGATCGTGGCTGAACACCTGGCCGGCGGAGTGCCCCACGTTGACTACGCCATCGGCGCTAACCAGTAGGGGGGAGTGCGACTATGAAATACATTAAAAATCACATTCTGGTCTGCACCGGCGAAGGTTGCAAACAGGCCGGCGCGGACAACATTTTGAAAGCATTTGAAAAGCAGCTCGAAAAGGAGAACCTGACCGAGCAGGTTCGTCTGGCCGAGACCATCAGCTGTATCCACGACAAATACGCGCCCGTCGTCACTGTTTATCCCGAGGGCGTCATGTATGCCAAGCTTAAACCGGCCGACGTCGCCGAAATCGTGGAAAAGCACATCAAACAGGGACAGATCGTTCGCCGCCTGCTGCTGGAAGAGGATCAGCTGAGCAGCGAGATCCTGTCACTGGATCAGACCGCCTACTTCAAAAAGCAGAAGCGCATCGCTTTGCGCAACTGCGGCGTCATTAACCCGGAAGACATCAACGAGTATATCGCGATGGATGGCTACCGCGCGTTGGCGCGCACCGTCACCGAATTCGAGCCCAAGGCCGTCATTGACATGATCAAGGCGTCGGGTCTGCGTGGCCGAGGCGGCGGCGGGTTCCCGACCGGACTCAAATGGGAGTTCGCGTTCAATCAGCCCAAGGGCCAGAAGTATGTCTGCTGCAACGCCGACGAGGGCGACCCCGGCGCGTTCATGGACCGTTCCATTCTGGAGGGCGATCCGCACAGTGTGGTCGAGGCCATGGCCATCGCCGCCTACTGCATCGGCTCCGACAAAGGCTACATCTATATCCGCGCCGAATACCCCACGGCGGTCGAGCGCCTGAACATCGCCATTCGTCAGGCCAAAGAGCTGGGACTGCTGGGCGACAACATCTTCGGCACCGATTTCTGTTTTGACCTTGAAATCCGTCTGGGCGCCGGCGCGTTTGTCTGCGGCGAAGAGACGGCTTTGATGACCTCCATCGAAGGCAATCGCGGCGAGCCCCGCCCCCGTCCGCCCTTCCCGGCGGTCAAGGGCCTGTTTGGCAAGCCCACCATTTTGAATAACGTCGAGACCTACGCCAACATCGCCTGGATCATCAACAACGGCGTCGAAGCCTTCACCGGCATCGGCACCGAGAAATCCAAAGGCACCAAGGTGTTTGCGCTCGGCGGCAAAATCCGCAACACCGGCCTCATTGAAATCCCGATGGGCACCACGCTGCGCGAAATCGTCGAGGACATCGGCGGCGGCTGCCCCAACGGCAAGGCCTTTAAAGCGGCGCAGACCGGCGGCCCCTCCGGCGGCTGCATCCCGGCTTCGCTCATCGACACCGCCATCGACTATGATTCTCTGGTGGCCATCGGTTCCATGATGGGCTCGGGCGGCCTGATCGTCATGGACGAGGACAACTGCATGGTCGACATTGCCCAGTACTTCCTCGACTTCACGGTTGACGAGTCGTGCGGTAAATGTACGCCGTGCCGCATCGGCACCAAGCGCCTGCATCAGCTGCTGGAGAAAATCACGTCGGGCAACGGCGAGCAATCCGACCTCGCGTTGCTGGATGAGCTGTGTCACCACATCAAGGGCAGCTCGCTGTGCGGCCTGGGTCAGACCGCGCCCAACCCGGTGCTGTCCACCATGCTGCGCTTCCGCGACGAATACGAGGCGCATGTCACCGAAGGACGCTGCCCGGCACACGTCTGCAAGTCGCTGATGCGCTACCTCATCAAGGACAACTGCACCGGCTGTACCGCCTGCGCGCGCGTCTGCCCGACCTCCTGCATCTCGGGTGAGATCAAGAAGAAGCATGAGATCGACCAGTCCCGCTGTATCAAGTGCGGCGCGTGCATGGAGAAATGCCGCTTCAATGCGATAGAAAAAGTATAAAGAGCCTTTTTGCGGGGGCCAATAGGGGAAATCTCCGAAAAGACCATGGCGGCCATCGCCCGCATTCCTTGCGTTTCGCAGGCGGATTCACTTCGCCGAAGAAACGGTCATCCAATTTCATCGTCGGAAAACGGAGTTTTTCGACGGGGGTTTGCCCATCTGAAAGGGGTTACTGCTTGTGGAGACTGTCAATCTGAAAATCAACGGCAAGGAGATCACGGCGCCCAAGACCGCCACCATTCTAGAGGCGGCGCGGCTGGCCGAGATTGAAATACCCACCCTGTGCTATATGCGCGACATCAACGCCATCGGCGCCTGCCGCATTTGCGTCGTCGAGGTCAAGGGCGCGCGCGGTCTGGTGGCGGCCTGCGTCTACCCGGTCGCCGAGGGCATGGAGGTCAGCACCAACACCGGCGCGGTCATCCAGGCGCGCAAAAACACACTGGAGCTGATCCTCTCCAACCATCGCATGGACTGCCTGACCTGCCTGAGAAACCGAAACTGCGAGCTGCAAAAGCTGGCGTCGGACTTCGGTATGCAGGACATCCGTTTCCACACCGACAATATGGAGCCCCAAATCGAGGACTCCACCTTGCATCTGGTGCGTGACAACTCCAAGTGCATTCTGTGCCGCCGCTGTGTGGCCACCTGCAAGAACAACCAGTCGGTCGCGGTCATCGGACCCAACGACCGCGGCTTCGACACCCACATTTCCTGCGCCTTCGACCGCAACCTGGACGAGACCGCCTGTGTCTCGTGCGGACAGTGCATTACGGTCTGCCCGACCGGCGCGCTGACCGAGAAGGACGACACCGCCAAGGTATGGGCGGCGCTGGCCGACCCGAAGAAGCACGTTGTGGTGGGCGTTGCGCCCTCCATCCGCGTCACCCTGGGCGAGTGCTTCGACATGCCCATCGGCTCGTTTGTCGAGGGCAAGATGGTGGCCGCGCTGCACCGTCTCAACTTTGACGGCGTGTTTGACATCGACGTCACCGCCGACCTCACCATCATGGAAGAGGGCACCGAGCTGCTCAAACGCGTTGAGTCAGGTCATGACCTGCCGCTGATTACCTCCTGCTCGCCCGGTTGGATCCGATTCTGCGAGCAGTTCTATCCCGAGTTCATCCCCAACCTGTCGACCTGCAAGTCACCGCAGCAGATGTTCGGCGCGATGATGAAGACCTATTACGCGCAGAAAATGAACATCGACCCGGCCGATATTTTCACCGTCGGCATCATGCCCTGCACCGCCAAAAAGTTTGAAATCCACCGTGAGGACGAACAGGCCGTGCCCGGGCTGCCTGACATCGACGTTTCGCTCACCACCCGTGAGCTGGGCCGCATGATCTCCAGGGCCGGCATCATGTTCAAGGATCTGCCCGACGAGGAGTTCGATCCCGCGTTCGGCATCGCTTCCGGCGCCGGCATGATTTTCGGCGCTTCGGGCGGTGTTATGGAAGCCGCGCTACGCACCGTGGTTGAGCTGGTCACCGAAAA
>JAVBPF010000003.1:0-3372 GCA_031549735.1 Oscillospiraceae bacterium | reverse complement strand
AACAATGATATGAATGGATTTCACTACCGTCATCCCAATGATTTTTCCTATGTCGACGTGCCACTGTACGATGAGATTACCTTCGTCGATCTTACGGGACATGAGACGGTCAAGTACGTCTCTCCCGGTTCCACCAAAACCCACTATCCGATGAATCCGGACAAGAGTGACGTATCGCGCAACGAAAACACCTATGTCAAGGCGGAACGGTATTTTGAGAAACTTGAGAGCCTAGCACCTGGGGAAATCTTTGTGTCCGACGTCATCGGCGCTTACGTGGGCTCGAATTACATCGGCATGTATACGCCGGAAAAGGTCGCGGGCGCCGCAAGCGAGCGCGGCTATGATATCGCCTACAATCCTGAGGGACAGGCCTATGCGGGCAAGGAAAACCCAAACGGTCAGCGCTTCGAGGGGATTGTGCGCTGGGCGACGCCGGTGACCGACGACACCGGCACAATCATCGGCTATGTGACCTTCGCACTCAATCACGACCATATCATGGAATTTGTCGACCACCTGACGCCGATGTTCGAGCGCTACACCGAATTGCCCAGCGCCTTTGAGGGTAATTATGCCTTCATTTGGGACTACCAGTGCCGCAGCATCTGTCACCCACGGCACCACTCCATCGTCGGATATGACCCCGAAACAGGGGAGCCGCAGGTTCCCTGGCTGCAGGACGTTATCTATGACGCCTGGCTGGAGAGCGGTGTCGCCCAATGGACGGAATTCGTCAAGGATTGGCCGACTTTTGACGAACAATCCCGCAACAAAAAGCCCGCGCCCCAACTGACAAGGGAGGGGCTGGTCGGTCTGGACGGCCGCTACCTCAACAACGCGCCGCAGTGTACCGGCTGGATGGATTTGACCAAAGATGGAGGCTCCGGCTCCTTCTATATCCTCTGGAGCGGCATCTACAAGTTGACCACGGCGGGCGCCATTCCGTACTACACCGGTCAATACGCGCCATCCGAGCAAAACGACTATTCCCAGCGCGGATTCGGCTTTGTGGCCATTGGGGCCGGCCTGGAGGACTTCACGCGACCGGCGCACGAAACCGAGGAAAAGTTGGGGCAGGCCGTCAATAAAAACTTGGAGAACACGTCTGTTCAACTGATTGTGTCGACAATTCTGTTGTTGATTCTGGTCATCCTGGTCGCCATCTGGCTGGCATCCTCGCTGACCGGTGACATTAACGTGTTGATCGCTGGCATCTCGCGATTTCGTGCCGGCGAGCGGCAATTTCGCTTCCACTCAACCAAAACAGACGAATTTGGAACGCTGGCGGAATCCTTCGATGAGATGGCCGACAGCATTGTTGACAGTGTCAACGCCCCGTTGTGCATCACCAACATGGAACTGAACATCAAATATATGAACGACGAGGGACTGCGTTACAACAACAGGACACTGGAAGGCATCCTTGGAAAGCCCTACGCGGAAAACAGTCTGTATCCCGCCGATTCCCGTTTCTGTCCGATCAAAGCACTGCGTGAGGGACGGGAGGCCGACGTATATTACCAACAGTCAAGTGGTCACTACTTTATGGGGACGGCTCAATACCTTTTGGACAAGGATGGAACAAAAATCGGTTACATCATTGCGACGACCGACGTCACCGAGATCCAGGACGCCCGCGAGAAGGCCGAGCAGGCCAGCCGCGCCAAGAGCGATTTTCTGTCCAATATGAGCCATGAAATGCGAACGCCGATGAACGCGATCATCGGCATGACCTCCATCGGCAAGTCGGCCGTCGACATCGAGAGAAAGGACTACGCTTTTGGTAAGATTGAGGACGCTTCGGCGCATTTGCTGGGGGTTATCAATGACATCCTCGACATGTCCAAAATTGAGGCCAACAAGTTTGACCTGTCGCCCATAGAGTTCGACTTTGAGCGCATGCTGCAGAAGGTCGTCAATGTGATGAGCTTCCGCATTGAGGAGAAACATCAGGATTTCACGGTGCAGATTGCCCCCGAAATTCCGCGACTGTTGATCGGCGACGACCAGCGGCTGGCGCAGGTTGTCACCAACTTGCTGTCCAACGCCGTGAAATTTACCCCCGAATCGGGCGACATTCGGCTACGCGCCACGCTGGAGAGTGAGAATGACGGCGTTTGTACGCTCTGTATTCAAGTGTCCGATACCGGCATCGGTATCAGTGAAGAGCAGGTGAGCCGCCTGTTTACCTCGTTTGAGCAGGCCGAAAGCAGCACCTCCCGCAAATTTGGGGGAACGGGTTTGGGTCTGGTCATATGTAAGCGCATTGTGGAAATGATGGGCGGCACGATTCACGTTGACTCCGAGCCGGGGCATGGTTCGACGTTTACCTTTACGGTGCAGCTTCAGCGCGGCGCCCAGTCGCCCCATGCCGGTCTGCTGAGGCCGGATGTCAACTGGAAAAACGTACGTGTGCTGGCTGTGGATGACGCGGAGGACGTGCGGGAGTACTTCGCCGATGTGAGCGAACGGATTGGCTTGATGTGCGACACGGCTGTGGATGGTCAGGATGCTCTGAGCATGGTTTCCCGGAAGGGGGCCTATGACATCTATTTCGTCGATTGGAGCATGCCCGGCATGAATGGGATAGAATTGGCGCGCAGGATCAAGGCCGACCGAGGTGCGCGCTCTGTCGTCATCATGATTTCCGCCACCGAGTGGTGCATTATTGAGGATGAGGCCAAGCTTTCGGGCGTTGATATGTATCTTGCCAAGCCGATCTTTGCCTCGTCCATTGCGGACTGTGTCAACCGCTGCCTGGGCGTCAAAGGCGCGTCGGAGCGGGAATCCGCTGTGGGAGATGAGGAAATTGACCGATGGGATGACCGTCGGGTGTTGTTGGCCGAAGATGTGGAGATCAACCGGGAGATCGTGCTGTCGCTGTTGGAGCCGACCGGCCTGGTCATCGACTGCGCGGAGAACGGCGCTGAGGCGGTCGAAGCCTTTGCCGCCTCGCCCGGCAAGTATGATATGATTTTCATGGACGTACAGATGCCTGAGATGGACGGATATGAGGCCACACGCCGCATCCGCGCGCTGAATGTGCCGGAGGCGAAGAGCATTCCGATCATCGCGATGACGGCCAATGTGTTCCGGGAGGACATCGAAATGTGTCTGCAAGCCGGTATGGACGGCCACGTAGGCAAACCGCTTGATTTCGATGAAGTGATCGGGGTGCTCAGAGAGGTATTGAATCGCGAGACCAATCCCGACGAGTAAGGCTGTCCGGTGCCGTAGGCGCAAAAAGGGTGCGTTGCAGAATAAGCGCACCTGAAAAAAACAGCGAGGTTGGGTCCCCAAAAGGGTTTACCAACCTCGCTGTTTGCTTTAAAGTAAGTTTATGAAGAATACAGAAAAGCAAAACCAGTA
>JAVBPF010000092.1:0-26784 GCA_031549735.1 Oscillospiraceae bacterium | reverse complement strand
CCCCGCCCGGGGTTTTTGGGGTGTTTCGAGGCCGGTGGCTACGCGTTGTCCCCGGTCTCCGGCTCTTCGGCGTTGTCGTCGGTCCGGGCGCCGGTATCCTCATTCGGCGATGCCCCGGTGACGGCTTCAACCGCGATTTCTTCCGTCACGGCTTCCGTCGCCTCGACGTTTGCCGCTTCGTCCGCTTCCTCTTCTTCCTCCTTGGCGGTGCGGGCCACGCCGATGACGCGCGCCTCGTCGGAAAGCCGCATCACGATGACGCCCTGGGCGCTGCGGGAATAGACGTTGATGTCGGCGGCGGCCATGCGGATGATGGTGCCGTCGTCGGAAATGATGAGAACGTCGTCGTCCTCGCGCACCACCTTGATGGAGGCCACCTTGCCGGTCTTGGCGCTGAGCGCGTGGTTTTTCAGGCCCTTGCCGCCTCGCCGCTGCGCCTCGCCGCCGCGCTTGTATTCCAGAAGCTCGGTGCGCTTGCCGTAGCCGAACTCGGTAACGGTGAGCAGTGTGTCGCCGGGATGCACACGCGCCGCGCCGACGACATAGTCGCCCGTTGCCAGACGGATGCCGCGCACACCCTGAGCGTCGCGCCCCATCTCACGGATGTCGTTCTCGTTGAAGCAAATGGCCAGGCCTTCACGCGTGGCCAGGATCAAATCCTCGTCGCCGTGGGTCTTGCGTACGGCGATGAGCTCGTCGTCGTCGGAGAGCGTGATGGCGCGAATGCCCATCTTGCGGTTGGTCTCCAACCGGTCGAGCCGGATGCGCTTGACCGTGCCGCTGCGGGTGATCATCACGAGATATTCGGACGACTCCTCTTCGCGCACCGGGATCATGGCGGTGACCAGCTCCCCGGCCTCCAGCGGCAGTAGGTTCACCACATTGGTGCCCTTGGCCGCGCGGGAGGTTTCGGGGATGAAGTAGCCCTTTTTGCGGTACAGGCGGCCGCGGTTGGTGAAGAAGAACAAGTGGTCGTGTGTTGAGGCGACAAACAGCTCCTCCACATAGTCCTCCTCGCGCATCGATTGGGCGGTTACGCCCCGGCCGCCGCGCCGCTGGGCACGGTAGCTGGTCTTGGGCAGTCGCTTGATATACCCGGCGTGCGTGAGCGTATATACGCAGTCCTCCCGCTCGATGAGATCCTCAATGTCGATCTCGTCGTCGACCGGAACGATCTCAGTGCGGCGTTTGTCGGCGAACTTGTCCCGGATTTCGGTCAGCTCGTCGCGCACAATGGACATCACGATGGCTTCGTCGGCTAAAATCTCCTCGAAGCGTTTGATCTTGACCAGCAGCTCCTGATATTCGTTTTCAATCTTGTCCAGCTCGAGTCCGGTCAGGCGGCCGAGCCGCATGTCCACGATGGCCTGCGATTGAATGTCGGACAGGCCGAACCGTTCCATCAGCCGGGTTTTGGCCTCGGGGATGTTGGCCGAGCTGCGGATGATGCGAACCACTTCGTCGGTGTTCTGCGCGGCGATACGCAAACCTTCCAGCACATGCGCGCGTTCGCGGGCTTTGCGCAGGTCGAAGCGTGTGCGCCGGACGATGATTTCTTTCTGGTGCTCAATGTAGTGATCGAGCATCTCGCGCAGGGACAGGGTTTTGGGCTGTCCGTCCACCAGCGCCAGCATGTTGATGGCAAAGGTGGTCTGCATCTGGGTGTGGGCGTAGAGCTTATTCAATACGATCTGGGCGTTGGCGTCGCGTTTCAGGTCGATGACAACCTTCATGCCGCCCCGGTCGGTTTCGTCGCGGATATCCGAAATGCCCTCGATGACCTTGTCCTTGACCAGATCGGCGATGGACTCGACCAGGCGGGATTTGTTGACCTGATAGGGGATCTCGGCGATGACAATACGGTTTCGGTTCTTGTGCTCCTCAATCTCGGCGCGCGCGCGCACCTTGACGCGGCCGCGGCCGGTGGCGTAAGCGGCGCGGATGCCGACACGGCCCATGATGAAGCCGGCGGTGGGAAAGTCGGGGCCCTGCACATACTCCATCAGATCGTTCAAGTCGGCCTCGGGGTTGTCGATGACGCACAATGTGGCGTCGATGATCTCGCCCAGATTGTGCGGCGGGATGTTGGTGGCCATGCCGACCGCGATGCCGGCCGAGCCGTTGACCAGCAGGTTCGGGAACCGGGAGGGCAGCACCCAGGGCTCCTTCCGGGAATTGTCGTAGTTGGGGACAAAGTCGACCGTTTCCTTCTCGATGTCGGCCATCATATACATGGCCATTTTGGACATGCGTGCCTCGGTATAACGATAGGCCGCGGGCGGATCGCCGTCGACCGAACCGAAGTTGCCGTGACCGTCGACCAGCGTATAGCGCAACGAAAAATCCTGCGCCATGCGAACCAGGGCGTCGTAGACCGACGCGTCGCCGTGCGGATGGTACCGGCCCAGCACGTCGCCGACGGCGGTGGCCGATTTGCGGAAGGCGCGGTCGGGCGTCAGGTTTTCCTCAAACATGGTGTAGAGGATACGCCTGTGCACCGGCTTCAAGCCGTCGCGGACGTCGGGCAGCGCACGCGATACAATGACCGACATGGCGTAGTCCATGAACGACTTTTTCATCTCCCGCTCGAGATCGACGGTTAAAATGTGCTGATTCTCAAAATCCACCTCGTGGGTCGGCTGTTTTTCTTTGGGCATGTTCGACTTCCTCCGGAAAGCAATTGGCGCTCGTCAAGGGGCAAGGGGCCATTGACAATGGACAATTGAAATGATGGGATGGCCTGCGGCAGTGGGGGTTATTGCAGGGCGTTGTAGAGACGCAGAATGGTTACGGAAGCGGAATGGGAAAGCAGTGGCGGTCGGTGTCTTCCGTACGGGCAAACTCTCGGATGACATACTGGCTCGATTGCGAGGCCACCAGCAGGCCTGTATCGTTATAGGCTGTCAATGGTTGGATGGCGTTTGTGCTTTGGCCAGTTTCCAAATCCAGTACCGTGCCAAGGCCATAGATCAACGAGTGGCGATCTTTCAAAAAAATAGGATTTTCATATCTGTCATATCGGAAAGGCAGAGTGTAATCCATTGTCGTGCTGTCGGCCAAGTCGATGACGTGCAGGGTCTGTGCTTCGTTCTCGTCCTCTGTTAGGAATCCCAATACGTTCTCCGTGTCAAACCACTGGTACCAGACGACGTCTTCGCATGTGTATACGATTTCCCTTTCGCGCGTGTACACCGACAGCAGCCCGATCTGTTCTCCAAACATGCTTTGGCGTTGGCAGGCGAAAAGGCTTCCGTTGTGCGAATAGGCCACGTCAAGTGGCCCGAAATAGTCAAAGTCGGGGCCGCAGGTGCAGTCGCCTTCCTCGTGTACATGGGGCGGGTCTTTCTCATACACGCCATCCTCGACCTGCGTGACCGCTCCGGTTTCCAGATCGACCTGTTTCAAGCCGTCATATGTGCACAGCAGCATTTGTTTTCCGTCGTATGACAGCGCCATATCGAGCAAAGAACCCAGTGAGGAAAACGCAGAAAGCGAATGGATCATATCCCGCTTGTGGCCGTTAGCGTCCAAGCGGATGATGTCACCTCCGATGACGGTCGCGTAACCGCCCTGTATGCGCTGGAAGTCAAAGGCAGAGACATCGTACATGGCCCCGGAAGACGTCGGTGTGGGCAGTGTTTCTCTGAACAGCTCAATCGGCTCGAAATCGGGCGCGGAGGCCGTGTAATAGATTTGCTGGACAATCGAACCGTCCTTGAAGCGAAAGCGTTCAAAACAGAGCAAGGTCTCGGCATCAAGCCAGATGGCCTGACATCCAAAAGAAAAGAAGACATGATCCACCGGTGCGCCTTCGTACTCCGGATACGGGACGGGCAGGGCACGGATGGGCAGCCCGCGGACAGGCACGGGGAAGGTGGGTGCGGCACTTTCGGCCGCGACACTGACCAGGGACTCATCGGGTGGCGTAATCGCCGCGTCGGAAGGCTCGATATTGTTCGAAAGCGGTGCGGAACAGGCGGTCAGCAGACACAGGGTCAGGACAACGGCATTGACTTTTTTCACTTCTCGCGTCCCTTCTTTCGTCTTCGCAGCCATATGACCAGCAAAACCCCGCCGACAGCCACCAGCGCGCCTGCGGCAACGGCGATCAGCTCAGGCCACAGGATTCGGGTCGTCACAAAAGTGACGGTGGGGCCGTCCGCGCCGCCGATGATGCCGACTTGTGTGGATGTTACGAGGGGGTGGTGCAGCAGGGGGTTTAACATGTCGCACCTTCTTTTTGTTCTTTCTGCCCTTCCGAGGGACGGAAGACGTTACTTTCTCCTTGCGATGAGAAAGTAACCAAAGAATCGCCTTATGGGAACGGCGGCTTACGCCCCGCGCAAACAGTCATGGTGTAAACGCCGTCGTCCGGGCTCGGCCGGTTGGCACACGGCCTCCGAGATGGTGAGGTCAAAGGATTTCATTGAGCAGGATGGTTTGGGACGTCGCAATTCCCTATGCGGTAACGGCTGGTGCGGGGTCATTTTGTCGGGGCAGGGATTCCTGACACAGGGCGGCCACATGGGGCCGCCCCTACGGATACGGCGTGTGAGATGCCCGGCTTTTCCTCGTCCCCGCGTCCATATCTGTTATCTGCGTCCTAATCCCCCGGGAATCCAAAGGGTCGCAACCCTTTGGCCGTGGTGGGGAGAGGATTCTCAAGGGGAACCCGTTCGGAAGGTTCCTCTTGAGCGACTCTTTGGTTACTTTCTTGTCGCCAAGAAAGTAACGTCGCCCCTCGGCTCTTCGTTAGATATCCAAATTCACAACACTCTTGGCATACGCCTCGATGAACTCGCGTCTCGGCTCGACCTTGTCGCCCATCAGGATGGTGAAAATCTGGTCGGCGGCGACGGCGTCCTCCAGCTCGACGCGCAGCAGCGTGCGCTTCTCCGGATTCATGGTGGTCTCCCAAAGCTCCTCGCCGTTCATTTCACCGAGACCCTTGTTGCGTCCGACGTCGATTTTCTCGCGAATGGCCGCGTCGCCGCCCGACATCTCTTCCAAAATGGCGTCGCGCTCCTTGTCGGAATAGGCGTAGCGTACATTCTTGCCGCGTGTCATTTTGTACAGCGGCGGCTGGGCGATATAGACATGCCCCTCCTCGATGATCGGGCGCATGAAGCGGAAGAAAAACGTCAGCAGCAAGGTGCGGATGTGCGAGCCGTCGACGTCGGCGTCGGCCATTAAGATGATCTTGTTGTAGCGCAGTTTGGTCAGGTCGTAGTCCTCGCCGATGCCCGCGCCCAGCGCCAGAATCACCGGCGTCAGCTTCTCGTTGCCGTACACCTTATCGAGCCGCGCCTTCTCGACGTTCAGCATTTTGCCCCACAGCGGCAGAATGGCCTGATAGCGGCTGTCGCGCCCGGCCTTGGCCGAGCCGCCGGCGCTATCGCCCTCAACGATATACAGCTCGGTGAGGCGCGGGTCGCGCTCGTTGCAGTCGAACAGCTTGCCGGGCAGGGCGGAGCCCTCCAGCGCCGTTTTGCGCCGGGTGAGGTCGCGGGCCTTGCGGGCGGCCTCTCTCGCGCGCGCCGCCGTGACGGCTTTATCCAGAATGACTTTGGCGTCGTTTGGGTTGTCCTCCCACAAGTCGGTCAGCTTCTCACCGAGCAGCTGGTCGACCATGGTGCGCATTTCGGCGTTGCCCAACTTGGTTTTGGTCTGTCCCTCAAACTGCGCCTCAGTCAATTTGACGCTGATGACGGCGGTCAGGCCTTCGCGCACATCCTCACCGGACAGGTTTTTGTCGTCGGGCTTGATAAGGTTGTGTTTGCGGGCGTAGTCGTTGATGACGCGCGTCAGAGCCGACTTGAAGCCGGTCTCGTGCATACCGCCTTCGGTGGTGTGGATGTTGTTGGCAAAGGACAACATGATTTCGTTGTACGAATCGTTGTATTGCATGGCGACTTCGGCCATTTGATCGCCCTTTTCGCCCCGGATGGTGATGACCTGCGGGTGCAGAGCGGTGCGGTTTTTGTTGATATACTCGACAAAGGACGAGATGCCGCCCTCATAGCACAGCTTGACGACACGACCCGGTTCCTCGCGCGCGTCGGTCAGCGTGATGTTGAGCCCGGCGTTTAAGAAGGCCTGCTCGCGCAGACGCTGCAGCAGCGTGTCGAAGTCGAACACGGTCTCGTCGAACACCTGCGGGTCGGGCTTGAAGGTGACCAGTGTGCCGCGCTGTTCGGTCGGGCCGGTTTGGGTCAGCGGCTGGACGACGTCGCCGCGCGCGAATTTCAGCTCGTGGACAAGGCCGTCGGTAAAGACCTGTACGGTCAGCCACTCGCTCAGCGCGTTGACCACCGAGGCGCCCACGCCGTGCAGACCGCCGGAGACTTTGTAGCCCGAGCCGCCGAATTTGCCGCCGGCATGCAGAACGGTGTAGACCACCTCGACGGCCGGCTTGCCCGAGACGTGCTGCCCGACCGGGATGCCGCGGCCGTCGTCGCGCACTGAAATGACGTCGCCCTCGAGAATGGTGACGTCGATGTTTTGACAATACCCGGCCAGCGCCTCGTCGATGGCGTTGTCCACAATCTCATATACCAGATGATGCAGCCCCCGCACTGATGTGGTGCCGATGTACATACCGGGGCGTTTGCGCACGGCCTCCAGTCCTTCAAGTACCTGTATCTGGGAAGCGTCGTAGTTTTGCGTTTGGTTCAAATTGTCCATGGAACACCTCGTGCAGCGTGATTTGCGGGGAAAGAAACCGTCTTCTTGACGGGAAGGAAATCCTTACTATTATACACAAACCGAGCCAAAATCACAAGTCAAAAAGCCATTTATTTGCCTTTCTTTTTGGGGCCGCCCCTCCGGCGGAAAACGGGAGGATTCAACGTGTAAGACGCCGCGTTCTCCCTAATTCAGGGGATTGCCGTCCGCGCGGCCGCGCGGCTCAGCCGCCGTTTCACGGCGGGGCAAGTTCGCACTTGCAACCTGTCAAATATTCGGTTATAATGGGTAAGCAGATTCGAGTCCGTGACGATTCAGGTCGTCGCGCCCTCTGAGAGCGGCGGGGTTTCAACGCCGCAACCGATAGAACGGAAGGTGTTTTTTATGGCGTTCGCGCTCATTACCGATTCTGCGGCCGATTTGCCGCGCGAATACTATGAAAAGCATGACGTCCGCCTCACGCACATCCACTTCTCCATCGGCGGCGAAACCTACGACGACGGTGGCATGTCCTACCATGATTTTTATCAGCACCTGCGCAACGGCGCTATGCCGACCACCTCGATGATCGCGCCGCAGCAGTATATAGACCTGTTCGAGCCCATCCTCGACAGCGGCAAAGATATTTTATACATCGCGTTCAGCTCGGGACTGTCCGGTTCCTACGAGTCGGCCGTCATGGCGGCGCAGGAAATGAACAGCCGTTTCCCCTATCGAAAAATCCTGGTTGTCGACAGTCTCGCCGCCTCGCTGGGACAGGGTTTGCTGGTCGACTATGCCGTGGCGCTGACCGAGGCAGGCAAAAGCATGGAACAGGTACACGCCTGGGTCGAGGAAAACAAGCTCAAAATCAACCATGTCTTTACCGTACAGGATTTGATGCACCTGCACCGCGGCGGCCGTGTCTCCAAGACCTCGGCGCTGATGGGCACCCTGATCGGCATCAAGCCTGTGTTGTATGTCAATCCCACCGGCCACCTCATCCCGGTCGAGAAAAAACGCGGACGGCGCAACGCGTTGGAGGCGCTGGTCGACAGAATGGAGCAGTGGGCGGGCCGCCGGGAGTTTCCGGCCATCGCCATCAGTCACAGTGACTGTGAAGAGGATGCGTTGGCGGTCGAGAAAATGGTGCGGGCGCGCTTCTCGGTCGACCGCGTCATCATCAATCCCATCGGGCCGGTCATCGGCTCGCACACCGGCATCGGTACGGTCGCGCTGTTTTTCCTGGGGAATCCCCGGACATAGTTATTGAAAAGCAAGACTGCGAATGGTTCGGGCCATCCGCAGTCTTTTCATATTCTCTCTGTTCAATATTTGTATTGATGTTGGCTTTCCAACGTTTATCCGCCTGCCGGGCAACGGAGGACGTGACTTTCTTCGCGCCAAGAAAGTCACCAAAGAGGCGTTTGGGGGAACGAAGCCAACTTTGCGCGCAAACAGTCTCTCCGCAAACGCTGTCATCCGGGCTTTGCCGGTTGTCACACAGGCTCCGAACCGGTGAGGTCAAAGGGCTTCGGTCAGCATAATCTTTTTTCAACCCTACTCCCTATACAGAGATACCCTGTACGTATCTATAATCCACTGCGTTTTCAAAAAGACTGCGAATGGTTTATTCCATCCGCAGTCTTCTTTGTTATGACAAGGGAACGTTGCATCAATGCCCCCGATACCCTCCAAGGAGGGAACACTACCAACGGAACGGGTCGTCTTGTCTGTCGAGGATCTCCTGCATCGCGGCGCGGTTTTCGTCGATGACCTGCTTAACCGTTTTATCCCCGTAAATCGCTTCAACCATTTTGCCGGGCAGGAGGGTTTTCAGGATCTCACTTGTGTTCGGCGTGTAGAACCAGCAAGTCGACTGCATTACAGATGTATCCAGCGCGACGTCGACAACGGCTGTTTGGTAAGCATCGCCGAGCGGCACGCGGGGCTCAGCGGCAATCCATTGGGCCAGCAGATCAGCGTCGGTATACCAGCTCGTCAGGTTCGGCATCCACCAACCGGCTTCAATGGTATTCATGTTGTTTTCCGGGTTACCATACCATCTCAGGAATTCCGCCGCTTCCTCGGGATGCTCAGTGGTGGCGAAGAGGCCAACAGGGCTTCCTACGCAGATATTGGCCTTGGTTTTCATGTAGGGCAGGACGGCTACGCCGTAATCGATTTCGGTGCCTTCAGGATTGTAAGATGACTGTCTGTTCCCAACGGTCCACTGGCCATCGGTGCACATGGCAACGTTACCGGCGCCCAGGGAACGGTAAAAGCCGCCATCCATCGTGCCATCGATGAACGGGGCAACGCCATCTTTCAGGTGCAGGTCAACCACTTTTTGCAGGCCTTCGATGGCCGCGTCGTCGAACACGACCGTGTTACCGTCCTCAGAGAAGAAACGGCCGCCGTTGGACAGCGCCCAAACCTCAAGTTGCCATGCCCACTGATTCACATAGGCGCCGTACTGGACGATATTGCTGGCGTCAAAGCCCGCTTCTGTCGCGTTCCTGCCATTGGCGTCCAGCGTCAGCAGTTTGGCGGTGGCGACGAACTCATCCCATGTCCAGGCCATGTCCAGCGAGGAGGGCGGATAAGGAACGCTGGCGTCGTCAAACATTTTCTTGTTATACCAGAGGCACAAAATTTCGTTGGCCGTGCTGTAGGCGACGGTTTGGCCACCGTTTTTGAAGGCCAGATAATCAAAGGGCTTTTCCTCTTGCCCTTCATAGATGTCGTATTCTTTCAACAGACCCTGTCTGGCCCAACCGATGGCCGTGCCTTCTTCAACCATACCGCAGTCCGGCAAGCTCCCGGCCTCAAACATGGTCTGAATGTCCACGGCATAGGTTTCATGCGGCATTTGGGTAACCGTAACATGAATTTTGTCCTGCCTGTTGTTGAACACGTCGATCGCGGCCTGCATCGAATCCTGCTCTGAGGGGTCGCCCCACGTAGAGAAGACAATCTCCACGGGGTCAGACGGATCGGCGGAAGGGGGTTCGGACGTGGCCGTGTCCTCGGACGGAGATTCGTTCGGAGTGGGGGATGCGGTGCGGGCTTCTAAGGTGGCGCTGCACGCGGGCAGGCTCACCAGCGCCGCCGCCAGAATCAGGGCGATCCATCTTTTTTTCATGGTCTGACACTCCCTTAAAAGAACTACACGTCGAACATCCGCTGTCCGGCGTCCACGTTGTCATTGAGACCGGAGATGCAAACGCGGTTGCGTCCGGCGTTCTTGGCTGTGTAGAGCATCTGGTCGGCCAGGCGGAACAGCGCCTTGACACTCATGCCGGGCGTGTAGACCGCAATGCCGAAGCTGGCCGTGACGCGCACGCCGTGCAGGAAGCTGTGCGCTTCCACCGCCTGCCGCCAGGCGTCGACCTTCTGAAACACCTCACTGGGCGTGCCCTGCCGGAGGATGGTGACAAATTCCTCGCCGCCGATACGCGCCAACACACCCGATTCACCGATGTTCTTGGAGAGCACCGAAACAAAGTCAACCAGTACGATGTCGCCGGCGTCGTGGCCGTAGGTGTCGTTGATGGTTTTGAAGAAGTCGATGTCCATCATGCACAGGTAAAACGGCGTCAGCTCCTGCGGGGTCGGCGCGCCGGTCTCCAGCAAGTACTGCATATTGGTCTCGAAATACAGCCGGTTGTACGCGCCGGTCAGCGCGTCGCGCACCGACAGGTCGGACAAACGCCGATTGGCGGACAGCAGCTGCTGGGTACGGTTTTCAACGGCGTCCTCCAGCGTGTTGTTCAGGTGCTCCACCTTTTTGACCGATCGGTTGTACTGGGAGATATACAGCGCGATGTGATAGAGGAAAAGCGGGATGTAACCGACGCTCAGCGCGGTCAGGAAGGCCGATTGGCCGGTCAGCACCAGCATGCGCGTGGTCAGCAGCACCATCAGATAGAACACTTCGGCGGTGCGCAGCAGCAGGGAACGGGAGAATCGATTGACCAGCGCTTCGGCAATGTAATAGGTAATCATGACGACATCGGCCAGATAGATCCAGAAGACGACGCGCAGCAGATCGGCCGTATACTGTGCCGGAACCAGAAAAAGAAGCAGCGACGCGGCGGCATACAGGCACATGACGATACGCGCGCCCAGCCAGAGCCGTCCGCCGCGATAGAGCGTGGCGATGACATGGTTGAAGGAGATGCCGACCGGAATGAGCGTCGCCCATTGCAGCCGCGCGAACATATCGGTCGAGATGACCGAATAGCCGAACGTCGTGGACAGCAGCTGGTACAGCTCCACGGTCGATACAATGATGTGGACAATCATCAGCGTGTTGAACAGGTTGCGGGCGGTGTTGGGCGCGTCGTGCGGCCGGATGATGACAAACAACAGGCAACAGATCAAAAGCGCCATCATGATGCCCAGAATGTTGAACGAAAGGCCCCATTTGTACTGTGTGTACACGGTCATTTGGTCGCGCGCGCCCATGACCATTTGCGTATTGAAGAACAGCGCCTCCCGCTCACCCTGATTGGCGCAGACGACAATCTCCTGATAGGGACGGTCGGCGTCAAACGGCAGATCCAGCAGGAAGTTGCCCTGGCTGTAAGTCGCGCCGGAGGGCATGGGCTCCAGTCCGTCGAGCAGCAGCGCTCCGTTGACATAGATCCGGAAGCCGCTGTCGAGATGCGGGAAGTGCAGCGCAAGGGCGGGGATGTTTTCGCCGAACACAAGGCGCAGACGATAGGTGGCTTTGTCCTCGGCATCAGGCAGCGTCGTCACGGGGACGCGCCGAAAATGTGACGCTTGGGCGGGCAGGGCGTCGGGGGTTTGCCAGGCCCCAGGAAAGAAATCCCATTCCCCGTCCAGCGCTACCGGCTTAGAGAAATCAGCGACGGACACGTCAAGAACGCCTCCGGCGGCCGGCGGCGTATCGGAAAGCGACGTCAGGTTGGTGTCGCTCGTTATGAGAACGAAGGGATAGACAACGAAAATGAGCAGCATGAGGCCGATGAAGAACAGGATTTGCGAGGTTCGAAACTTTTTCATATCATCCCCCGATTAGAGGTTAGATGTTAGAGGCAGAGGGCAGGCGGCAGAGGCCGGTATGATGTTGTGGTGTATTTGTTCAGGGGTTACCTAGGCCGCCGGGTCGAGTTCCTCCGCCCGGTCGCCGACGACGCCTTGCGCCGTCAGACGTTCCAACAGGGTTTCCTCGCCGCCGCGGCAGTAGCAGCCCAGCGCGGCATACGACAGGTTGACCATGTCGGCGCGGATAAATGGACGGACACGAAGCGCGTCGATCTGATCCTGCGTCACCACGCCCAGTTCCAGCGCGAAATCGGACGCCTTTTCATATTGAAAGTCGACGCCGTCGACGTAATCCATCGAACGCAGCAGGAAGGTAAGATATTGGTTGAGCGTTACCTTTCGTGTCGGGGCATACTTGTCGGCCGATGTGCCCATTGTGAGCTTTTTGGCATACAGCCAGCCCACGTGATCGGTCGCCCAGGTGGGCACCTTGTCGGTAAACGGGTGGATCCAGGTCGTCGACAGCGCCTCGTCCTCCGAACCCAGCAGACGCACCAGCATGACGGCGGCCTGTGCGCGGTCGGGCACGAAATCGAGCCTGGCGTCGCCGTCGGCCATGCCCTTGAACAGGTTCATTTGACGCAGCGCTTCGGCGTAGTCGGGACGCTGTGGCAGGACATATTCTCTGAACTTGTTCAGCTCGGCAATGTCCCAATAATGATCCTCGGCCATCTCCTCTTCGGAGATGAGGAAGTAATCGTAACTGATTTTTTGTCCGTCGTCGGGGTCGTCCCAGGTGCAGTCGAGATAGAGCCAGGTGCCTTCCACCAGCACCATGTTCCAGGCATGACCGTAATTGTCGGTGCGTTCCTCGTTGGCGTATCCGTTGACGTCCAGCGCCAGCAGCCCGGCCGAGCGCGCCATCAAGGTGAAGGCGTCGGCATATCCGGCGCACACCGCGTTGCCGTTTGCGAAAACGGCGTAGGCGGTGAACGGGAGAACGCTGGAACCCCTGCTGCGGCTGTAGCTGACGTTATGGTTGTATGTATTTTGAAGAACGATCCAGTCATGGATGACCTTCACCTTTTCCCGGTCGGTCATCTCGGTTGTGATGATCTCCTCGACGACCGCCTCGGCCATGCCTTCCTGCCGGCTCTGATACCGCTCCTGATCGCGCACGATGGTGACGTCCATGACGCGGTCGTCATTTCGATAGGGGGTGAAATACACGGTGACCTGATACGGCCAGATCAGCCGGACATAGTCAATGATCAGATAATAGTCGGGATCGCCCCCCGAAAAACGAAAAAGAGTTGTCGTCTCACCCTGCTCGAGATTTTGCACGATGTAATAGGCCAGCTCAAACTCGTCGGCCATCATCGGCACAGCGGGGGTCGCCTGCGCCGCCGGCACGGGGATTACGGCGACAAACAGAACCAGCGTCAGTGCGCAGGCGATGAGACGCGCCCAGCGCGCTCTTTGCGTGCTCTTCATAACCATATTCTCTTGTCCTCCAAACTTGAGACTATGCTCTACCTCAATATATCAGATTTTACGGATGTTTCCCAGCTATATTTTTTTTGGATGGCGTCAGAGGGCGCTCAGGGCGCTCCGTGCAGCCGCATACGCTCCTTGAACCGGGTGTCGGTTTCGGAAATGAATAAAAACACCTGCGCGACCACGGTATAGAGCTCGGGCGGGATGCTTTTGCCCAGCTCGATCATGCTCAGCGCCTGAGCCAGCTCGGGATCCTCGTAGACCGGAATCTCGTTTTCTTCGGCCATTTGTAAAATGCGCTCGGCGATATGCCCCTGACCGGAGGCGACCACGGTGGGCGCGCCTTCCTGATCGGGGTTGTACCGCAACGCGGCGGCGGTCGTCTTTTTTTTCGGATCCCTGGGCGGAACGGGCATGAGAGATCACCAGCCTAAATCGTTTTATCGAAGCGATACCGTTTGGTAAAGCGATCCATGTTTTTTTGCACGGACACCGGGCCGGAGGCCTGTTCCTTCAGATGGAACGCGGAGCGTGTCAGTTTGTAGCCCTGTGCGCCCAAGAGGGACAGCAGCCGCTCGCTCTGACCGGAGAGCATCGAAACGGCTTCGGGGGAGGGCAGCGAGAAGTCGGTTTCCACCTGCTGCCCGACGACCTTGATCATGGTCTCCACACGGTCGAGGGTTGCGGTGTCGAGCGAAACAAAGATCGACGCGTTGCGCGGGTCAATCTTCTTTTGCCCCTTTTCGTCGGCGAAAACGTAGAGCTCGGCGTTGGTTTGATGGTCGCCGATGCGCACCGGTATCTGCATATAGGCCGCCATGTGATTCATCTGCGAGGCAAACTGTATGCCGACGGAGATTTCCCGCAGCAGCGCGCCCGCGCCCGCTTGCTGTGACGCCGGAAGGTGCGCGATCTCACGCTGGACTTCGCGCAGCGTGTCGGACAGCTGACGGCTCAGCTTGCCGGCCTCCAGTGCGGCGGCGTCGCCGCCCAGCTCGCGGCCGAGGTTGACAAACAGGGAAGACACGAGCTTCTGCAGCCGGTTAAGCGGCGGCGCCGTCCGACCTGCCTGGGCGGCAGCGGTCTGTGCCGTTGTGTCGGCGAACTGAGGGGTGGCGGGCTCCTGACGGACGGCCGCTTCCTGCGCGGCCGGGATGGCGGCGGCGGTTGGCTCGGAGGCAAGCGCGCCGGGGGCGAGCGGGGGTGCGGCGGGCGCGGGGGTTGACGCGGCGGGCGTCTGACCCGGCTGCGTTTCGGGCCGTGCCGCGGTTTGCGCCGCAGTGGTCTCGGCATTGAGCTCGTTGGGTGCCGCTTGATTCAGTGCCGGGGTCTGCCCGTCGACCGGAACGGACTCGGGCGTCGGCAGAGCTCCGGCGGGGTTGCTTTGCGTGGCGGCGGCCGACGGAGCGGTCGTTTGCGCGGCGTTCGGGGTGGCGTTTGCGTCGGTCGGAACGGTCGGTGCTCCGGCATTGGGCTGTCCGACTGAATCCGACACAACGGCTTCGGATGCTGCCAAAGCAGCCGCGGGGGGTTGAGACACGGCGTCTCCCTTCGCGGCTTCGGCGGGGGCCGCCTGACCGGCAGCCGGATTTGGGGCAGCCGTGTTGGCGGGAAGTGCGGTCGCCGGTTCGCCCTCCCCGGGCAACGCGCCCAGCAAGGCCGACAAATCAGCCAGCTTGGCGCCCAACGAAAGCTCCTGCCGCTCCAGTTGCTGCAGCAGCGAGATGTTTTTATCGGTCATGGGAATGTCGTTTTCCATCATCCAGACCGCCTGTTCGGGGGTGAGTGCGGCGTGGGCGCTCATGGCCGAGAGGGCGGTTTTGATCGAGGCGGCGGGCAGGTTGGCGTCCAGCAGGGCGCTCATCAGCCGGGTGTTTTGGGCGGTTGCCGGCAACTCAAGACGCTGCAACGCGTCCCGCGCGCCCTCCTGGCGGAGCGAGACGAACAATGTGTCGTTTTGGCGGTCGGTGACGGCCAATGTGAGCACGTCCCCCGGGTTGACCGGCAGGGGCGTCACACTGCGCGCTGAAACCAGCGAACCGTCGGACGTTTTGAGAGTCAGCGCTTCGCCGTCGGCCGACACGACTTCGGCGGAAAACCGGTCGCCCGGCGCGAGCGGTCGCGGCGTGGAACCGCCGGCCGGTGTGAGCGATGGGACGGAGGGGTCGATGCGCATGAAAGCACCCCGTTTCAGTGAACAGTGGACAGATAACAGTGAACAGTGATAGATGCGGGGTGAACCTGGCAGGGGTGCACATTGCGCGTCCGTGGCGCACCTTGCCTTGTAGGGGCGGCCCCGCGTGGCCGCCCTGCACCTCACAGAGACGGGACAAACGGGGTGCGCGAAATTACCCAGGAAAAAACGGAAAGGCCAACGGGGCAATTCCCGATTGGCCTTTGGTTCCCATATGGTGTATCGTGCGAAACGCGGCGATTCTTAAGTGGTAGAAGAGGGCGTGAAGATGTAGAGCGCTAAAGTAGCGATTACAAACAACACCGCCACCCATTTGGTCATGCGCGACAGCGTGGCGTCCAGCGAACGGGCTTTGCCGCGCGCCATAAATGTATCGGCAGCGCCGGCAATGGAGCCCGAAAGACCGGAACGCTTGCCCGATTGAAGCAACACAACGGCAATGAGGAACACGGCGGAGAAAACTTGCAAAACCAAAATGGCAATGGTGAGAGGGGTCATGGAAGGAGCCTCCTTGTGCAGTCGATGACCGATTTTTACATCATGATGAACCGGAAAAACCGGTCGGATGTTCATTATAGCATGAGATATGGGGCTTGGCAAGCAGTATTTTTCAGGGCGTGAATCCGGTTTTACGGCGCGACCCACATGAACAACAGAGAGAACACTTCGCGCAGGTAGCCCACCACGGTCAGATAGGCATAGGGCGCGGGCGCCGACACCGCCACCGGCTCGTAACCCGCGTCGCGCAGCAGCTTTCGCGCGCGGTAGAGGTGGTAGTCGCTTGACACCACGGCCACGGTATGGGCATCGCCCAGCAGCGGTTCAGCATTTTCGATGTTCTCGACCGTGTTGGTGGAGGTCTCCTCACATTGGAGCCGTTTGGCGTCTATGCCGCGGGCGGTGAGATAACGGTACGCCGCCACGGATTCGGCAATGCCCTCGTCGGGGCCCTGTCCGCCGGTCAGAACGATGGGAACGCCGGGGTGTTTTTCGGCATAGGCGACGCACGCGTCCAGCCGGGCGGCAAACACCGCCGAAGGCGTCTCGCCCCGGACGCCCGCGCCCAGCACCAAGATGGCGTCAACCCGGGCCGGTTCGGGGTCGGAATGTCCGCCCGACAGCGCCTGACCGAGCAATACGCCGAATCCAATCAGCCCGACCAGCAGCAGCAGGCGCAAAATGTTGCGAAGCGTGCGCAGGAAGGGTACGAAGCGCAGCGGTGTGCGGCACAGAAAGCTGATGACGCCGTACGCGAAAGCGGCCGCCATGAACAGCAGGCAGATGGTGACGGCGAAGTCGGCGCCCGCCAGACCGGAGAAAATCCACGCGCCGATCCCGGAGAGCAGTGAAAGAAGCACCGGTATCGATTTTAAAAACGGTAAAAGCCAAACCATCAATCGTCCTCCATCAGCTGTGCCCACTCGGCGTACAGCCCGTCCTGCTCGGCGGTCAGGGTCTTCTGCGTGTCGATCAGCTCGAGTAGCCGCGCCGCGTCGTGCGCGTGGATCTCCATGTCCCGGGACACGCCGGCGAGCGCTTGCGCCAAGGTGTTAATGCGGGACTCGACCTGCCGCAGCTTGGCCTCGGCGGCGCGCTTGTCCTTGCCGCGCGCGGGCGGCTTCTCTTTGGATTTTGCCGGTGTGGGTGCCGACGGCACCGGCTTTGTCAGCGCGTCGGCCTGTTTTCGGTATTCGGCGTAGGAACCGGGGAAATCAATCAGTTTTCCGTTTTCCAGAATCCACAGCCGCGTGGCGAACCGGTCGAGAAAGAACCGGTCGTGCGAGATGAAAATGAGGGTTTCGGAAAAGTCGTCGATGGCCTCTTCCAGCCATTCGCGAGACTGGATGTCCAAATGGTTGGTCGGCTCATCGAGCAGCAGCAGGTTCATCTTGTGCTGCATCAGCATGCACAGCTTCAGGCGGCTCTTTTCCCCGCCCGAGAGCTTCTCGACCGGCATGAAAACCGTGTCTCCCGAGAAATGAAACGCGCCCAGCCGGTCGCGCGCGTTTTGCGGGGTTTCCTTCTGCTCATAGAGCAGCGTGTCCAGCAGCGAACGCTCGGGATGTCCGAACGAAACGATCTGCGGCAGACAGGCCATTTTGACCGTCGGGCCAAGCCGCACCAGTCCCTCTTTGGGCGTAAGCTCGCCGAGCAGAATGCGAAACAGCGTGGTCTTGCCCGCGCCGTTGTCGCCGATCAGCCCGATGCGCTCACCGCCGACGACCGACAGGTCGACGTTCCGAAACAGCGGCGCCCCAAAGCCGTGCCCGACATGGGACAGCGTCAGTACCTCGTCGGCCTGAAAATCGGCCGAGGCAAACTGTCCGCGCAGGGACTTCTCGGTGTGGAGCCGCTCGACCGTCTCGACCCGCGCCGCGCGCTTTTCAATGGCAAAGGCGCGTCTGTGCAGCTTGGCCGATTTGCCGGCGTAGTCGTGCATGCGCCGCGCCACGGCCTCCAGCCGCTTCTTCTCGCGTTGCTCGCGCTCGTAGGTGGCCTTCTGAAAGGCGTCCTGGCCCATGCGCTCGCGGTGATACTGCGAATAATTGCCGGCAAACGAGGTCAGCTTGCGGTCGCGCAGCTCCAGCGTGCGGGTGGCCACGCGGTCGAGAAAATAGCGGTCGTGCGAAATGAAAAACACGCAGCCCCTGTAAGCGCGCAGGTAGTCCTCCAAGAACTCGCAGGCGCCGATGTCCAGATGGTTGGTCGGCTCGTCGAGCAGCAGGATGTCGGTGTCCTGCAGCATCAGCTGCGCCAGCATCAGGCGGGTCTTTTCGCCGCCGCTCATCCGCGCAAACGGCGTGGCAAGAAACGCGCCGGTCAGCCCCATCCCGTTTTTGATCTTCTCGCGGCGCAGGTCGCGGTCGCCGCCGCCCATCGCGTCATAACGGCTTTGCAGCGCGGCGTATTCGGAGAGGCGCGCTTTGCTGTGGTCGGTGGCCATGGTCTGTTCCAGCGCGCGCATCTCGGCCTCCAGAGCGTCAAGCGGCGCGAAGGCGTCGTTCAAGACATCCTCGCCGGAAAAGTGCGCCGGATAGTCGGGCAGCTGTGCCAAATGCCCCATCCGGTAACCGGGTGGGGCGGAAAGGCTGCCGGCGTCGGGGACAAGCTTGCCGGTCAGCAGATGAAACAGGGTGGTTTTGCCCGCGCCGTTGCGGCCGATGAGACAGACCTTCTCACCGGGCTCGAGGGCAAAGGTGATGTCGTCCAGCACGACCAGATCCCCGAAGGATTTGGACAGCCGGGTGACGCTCAGGATCGGCATGATTTCCTCCTTCATGAAGGGGGCTGGCCCCCCTCATGGGCTCCCCCGGTATGGAAGTTTCTGCGGCGAAGTGAATTCGCCTCCGAAACAATGAATCTCCTTCGGGGCGGGGGCAAGCCGCGAAGAACACTTGGCGCAAACAATGGGCGTCAGAAGTCTCAGCCCATCAGAGTATCGTCGGACGGGGTGGCTGATCCGTGCCGCCAGACGCCCGCGTCCGGGTCGGCAATGACGACGCCGGTCGCCTCCTCCTCGAAGCTGCGCGGCGGCAAGGTTCCGTTCAGCGGCTGTTTGGCCGCTTCCACGGCCAGCTTCTGCGCGGCTTCCAGTTGGGTATCGAACCACACCGGCTCGGCAAGCAGCCGGTCGGTTTCCTGCGCGAGCTTTTGCAGCAGCGCGCGGCTGCCGTAGAGTTTGTCGGAAAGGCCGCTGTCGGAGGCGAAGGCGTTGAGCGCCCAACGGGTGGTCGAGGTTTGCTTTGAATCGGGCGAGGCCACGAAATAGCCGGCCAGCCGCAGCCGTTCCTCCACGCCGAGCACGCGGTCTCCCGAGGCGTCGGGCAGCAGCGCACGGACGGCGTCCACAGGCGCAAGCGCGGTCAGCTCGGAGCGGGGACGCTGCTCCAGCGGGACGTTATGGGTGGGGGTCAAGCCGATGCCGTCATACTCCAATACGCCGGGCAGCAGGATGTTGAGCGTGGTGATGACGGCCACGCCGCCGCTTCCCATGTCGACATGCGCCTGTCCGCGTCCTTTGCCGTATGTCTTGACGCCGACCAGCTCGGCATAGCCCAGGTCGCGCAGGGAGCCGGCCATCAGCTCGCTGGCGCTGGCGCTATTTTCGTCGACCAGAATGAGCAGCTTGTTGGGCTGCCACTGCGCCATGCCGGTTGAGCGGTAGTAATCGAGCTTTAGATTGCCGGTGCTCAGCGCGAACAGGATCTCGTTTTTCTTGGGGACGATGCTGTTGATGATGTTGTAGACCACGTCGAGGCTGCCGCCGGGATTGCCGCGCAGGTCGATGATGACCGACCGGTAGCCGTCGTAGGGGAGGTTTTTGTATATGTTCGTGAACTCGAAATAGTCGTAGATGTCGTTGAAACGGCTGATCGAGATATAGGCCACGCGGTTGCCTAAATTCTTAAAGGCTATGTTGGAGGCGCGCAGCCCCCGACGTGTCATCTTGAAGGTCAGCGGTTTCTCCGAAGCGTCGCGCAGGACGGTGACCGTGACCTGGGTGTTGGCCTCGCCGCGCAGCAGAGAGGTCACCTCAGTATAGGGCAGCGAGGAGATGTCCTTGCCGCCTACGGTCATGATGTGGTCGCCGGGCAGCAGTCCGGCTGTGTCGGCCGGGCCGCCGGTCAGCACATCGGCCACGAACAGTCCCTTTTTCACGTTCGGGTTGACGACAAGACCCACGCCGACATAGGCTTCGCTCTGCGGAAAGGCCTTGTCGTATATCTCGCGGGTGTAGTAGCCGGAGTAGGCGTCGAGCTGACTGAACATGGACTCGGCCAATTGGTCGAACAGGGCGGGGTTGGTGTCGAGCAGAGCGGCCAGCGCGTCGAGCAGCGGGTTGTCCGATTCGTTGTCCATCGACAGCGAGACGATGAGGTCGGACAGCGTTTGCAGACGGCGGGCCCGGTCGGCGCCCGACTCGGCTTCGGCGCCCGCGGCGGCCGCGTTGACCGAAAAGGTCAGCGCAAGCAGCAGCGCGATCAGCGGGATGAAACGGCGGATGGTTTTCATAGGGTTCTCCTTTATGTAGGGGGGTGGGGGTTGTTGGGCTTTTTCCCTGCCGGGGACGATCAGGACGTTACTTTCTCCTGACGATGAGAAAGTAACCAAAGAATCGCCTTTGGGAACGAGGTTTGCCCCTCACTCAGATCGCCATGGTGCAAACGTTTCTATCCGGGCTCTGCCGGTTGGCAAACAGCCCCCGAGGCGGTGAGGTTAAAGGGGTTTAGTGAGCGAGGTGGTTTGGTGAGCCGTGATTCCCTAGGCGGTGACAGCTAATGTCGTTTTGCTGTCATTTGTGCAGCCGATGTGGACGGACGTGCAATGCGCGCCCCTACGGGGGATATGCCGACATTTCCCCGTCTCCCCCGTCCTGCCCCGCTGGGAATCCAAAGGGTCGCAACCCTTTGGTCGTAGGGAAGGAATTACAAAGGGTAAACCCAATCGAACGGGTTTCTCTTTGGCGGGTTTTTGGTTTCTTTTTGTCCGAACAAAAAGAAACTCGGCCGTCGACAGGCTCTTCGATGTCAAGCCTCGAACGCGCCGCGCGGGCAGTCGTACTGTTCGCTCCGTGTGTGTCTAAACAGCCAGCGCTGCGACGCCGTCTTGGTTTAGCCGCCCACTGCGCTCACTGTACTCCCTGCGCGTCGACGAGGCTCTTCGTGATCAAGCCTCGCGACGGTCGGCGGGCGGTCGTATAAGCCGACGCTTCGCCGGAAATGCCGCCGGGTCTGCGACCCGCCCTGTTTTCCGGGCGCCGCTCGGGCTTATCCTCCCTGCCGACCTGCTCGGCTCTTCTGGATCAAGCCTCGAGCGCGCCGCGCGGGCAGTCGTACTGTTCGCTCCGTGTGTGTCTAAACAGCCAGCGCTGCGACGCCGTCTTGGTTTAGCCGCCCACTGCGCTCACTGTACTCCTTGCGCGTCGACGAGGCTCTTCGTTTCTCACATTTTCTCCGGCGCGTCGATGCCCAGCACGCCCAAGGCATTTTTCAGCACGTCGCAAGTGGTGAGCGCCAGCTTGAGCCGCGCTTCCAGCACGCCGGACTCGGCGCCGCGGATGCGCTGTGCGTGATAGAACCGGTGGAAATGTCCGGCCAATTCCACGCAATACCGGTTGATGCGCGAGGGGTCGAAGTTCACGGCGGACAGCCGGATTTCCTCCGGGTAGGCGGCCAGCGCCCGTAAAAGCGCCCGCTCGGACTCGTCGGTTAGCAGCGACACATCGATTTCGGCGGCGGGTGGCGGCGCGTGGCCCTCATCGGCCAGGGTGTTCAGCAGACTGCTGATGCGCGCGTGAGCATACTGGACGTAGTAGACCGGGTTTTCCGAGTCCTGACGTACGGCCAGATCCATATCAAATTCCAGATGAGAATCGTGCGCCCGCGCGTTGAAGAAAAACCGCGCTGCGTCGACCGGAATCTCATCCAGCAGGTCGGACAGTGTGATGGCCTTGCCGGTGCGTTTTGATACGCGCACCACTTCACCCTCGCGGGTGAGGCGCACCAACTGCATGAGTACAAAGCGCAGGCGGGTGGGGTCGATGCCCAGCGCGGCCATGCTGGAGGCGAAGCGCAGCGTGTGGCCGTGGTGGTCGGCGCCCAGCACGTCGATGACCATGTCAAAGCCGCGCTTTTCGAACTTGTCGCGGTGATAGGCGATGTCGACGGCGTAATAGGTGAGAAATCCGTTGGATTTGCGCAGCACGTCGTCCTTTTCGGCCCCGAACGCGGTGGCCTTGAACCAAACCGCGCCGTCCTGTTCATAGGTGTGACCGGCGGCGGTCAGCTTGTCCAGCGTCTCGTCGACATAGCCGCTCTTGTGCAGCTCGGTCTCATAGAAAAAGCGGTCGTAGCGGATGCGGTAACGCGCCAGGTCGGCGCGCATTTTTTCGATATTTTTCGGCAGGGCAAAATCGATCAAGGTTTGGCGGCGCTGTTCCTCGGAGGCATGAACCAGCGCGTCGCCCTGTTCGGCGATGAACTCGTCGGCGCGCGCCGCAATGTCGTCGCCGTGGTATCCGTCCTCGGGGAAGGGCACCTCGACTCCGCATTTTTGCAGATACCGCGCCTCCAGTGAACGGCCGAGCAGGTCGACCTGATTGCCGGTGTCGTTGCAGTAGAACTCGCGCCACACCTTGTATCCGGCGCGGTGCAGCACCTCGGCCAGTGTGTCGCCCAATACGCCGCCGCGCGCGTTGCCGATGGTCATCGGGCCGGTGGGGTTGGCCGAGACGAACTCGACCATCACGCTGCGCCCCTGTCCGACGTCGACCGAGCCGTAGCCGTCGCCCTCGTCTTCGATGGCGTTGAGCAACTCATAAAACCACAGGTCGGACAGCCGCGCGTTCAAAAAGCCCGGCCCGGCCATGGTGAGTTCGGAGAAAAAGGTGCCGGTAAGCTCGACACGGTCGATGAGGAGGGCGGCGATGTCGCGCGGGGACTTGCCCAGCGCTTTGGCCGACGCCAGCGCGAAGCCCGACGACCAGTCGCCGAAGGACGGATCGCGCGAGGCCTCGATTTCAGGCGCTTTGGCGCCCTCGGCCAGCAGACCTTCGGCGACGGCGGATTCATAAGCGGAGGTGATAAGAGCGGCCAGCTGTTCTTTGGCCGCGGCGACGAAATTGGACAAGATGGACTCCCCCTGACAACAGATAACAGTGAAGCGCTATAAACAGAGAAACCATATTATATCATACCGGATGGAGTCTGTGTAGTTTTTCTCCGACGGCAGGGGGTGACCGCAAACGGGATCGGGCGGGTAATGGAACGCGAAAGCGGGGGCCGGCTGGCCCCCGTCTCGTTTAGTCACCGCCGCATTGACAGGTCTGGCGTGTTCAAGCGCCAAATCGTCCGCCTTGCGCCTTATCCCTGATGAATGAACCGCTCCATGGACGGGACACAGTTGAGAATATCGTCCCAGGCGAAGACGTTCAGCGCCAGATCGGTACCGAGCAGCTCCGGATGCTGATTCAAATCGAGCCGGAAGCGACCTTGCTCCATCTGTCCATCGGTCTTATACTCGACAGAGACATCTCCGGCAGCCAGCTCTACTCGCACGATTGACCTGCAGTCGCACGACGGTTCCCATATGATTTCATAGTCTATCTCGTATATGTGTTCCGCCACTTTTTGCGGTTTCATGGCTTCCACCCGGTAATAGGGGGCGACACACTTCAAAGCGCGCGCGCCGCCCCAGCCGTCTTCCAGCGGGTATCGACGCGGATGGCAGCGATTGTAAGTTTGCCAAAGGAATTGACGGTGGAGTGAAAAGGTGTCGGTGCCCATCACTTGAATGAATGCGGGGTTGCACTGTCCAAGCCCATTGTCGGCCGCCGCTTTCAACAGGGGGACAGAATCCTGCTCATAACCGGCCAGCGTCGTTTCCGCTACATCCAGCGCGACCGGATCCAGGGATGCCATCATGGCGTGGGTCAGGATATAGTCCGTCTTTTGATCCACGGTGGGTACATAGGAAATACCACCCACGGGCAGCGTGGGGCCGCGGCGGTTGGCAGTCAGGCAGTCCATGATGCAAAAGTCGTAGCTGCGCACCTTGTGCATGGCGCATAGGTAGCGCGTCAGCATTTCGACGTTGTGGAGGCCGGTCTCATCGTAGTACATGCCGCTGTGTCCGTAACGCCCCGGGTCTCCCGGCATGCCGTAGCGGCTGCGGATGCCGTAGTGCAGCTTGATCGCGCCGGTCATGCCCTCCAGGCCGTGGCTTTTGAGGATAGGCAACCCGATCAGGACATCCGTGTACTCATCCGGCGTGTCGGTTCTTTGTGCCTGCTCCTTTGTCCGCAGGAATTTGGGGAAGGACACCTTCTCGATTTCCCCGTCTGACATCGGCACGTCAAAAAGCTGGCGGCCGTCCGACCCGATGGCATCCAAATTGACAAGTTCGGCCCGTGAGGCACCGTCAAGGACGCCGTCGGCGTCAAAATCATAGCAGAAATCGTCCGCGTCTACGGCGTTATCGCCGGTGCGTTCCAATTTGCCCCAATAAAAGCTGGTCTTTGCATACTTTAGGGAGGGGTTCGGATCGGCATACATCGTAGCGTCGGCCACCTTGAGGCTGGCGCCGCCGTCAAAGCCGATGATTTCCCGTACCAGCTCGGCCACGTACCGGACGATACGGGGGTCGGTGATGATGCCCCGCCCCTTCTCGCCCCGCTGCCCCATATAGGGGCCGACAAGGTTTACCTTGAGCACAACCCGGTCTCCCGGTCGGATGATTTCCCGAAGGCCTCTTACGCCAAGGGACTGAAAAATCACGTCGTCTATCATGTCTCGGACTTCGTGGTCGGTCGCCTCGCCGGTCTGGCGGGCAAAGCTTACATGAGATAGTTGTCCCATTGTTTCATCTCCTTTATGAGCGTGGGGGATATGCGGCAATTGGCCGCCATATAGATTATGCGCTGCCAGCCGAGAATGTTTCCGACGGGGTATGCTTTTCCGTTTTGGGCCAGTTAAAAAACCGGGACGATAGAAAAACCGGCACGCAAAAAAGGGCGGTTTTCACCGCCCGGGGCGCAGACAAAGTCTACGCCCCGGGCGATTTGGCGGTCGAACACGCCAAATCTGTCACTGCGGTGGGTGATTAAACGCGAAAGCGGGGGCTGGCCGCCCCCCTTTCACACTATCCCCCCGCTGTTCCGTGGGCGCGCAAAAAAGGGCGGTTTTCACCGCCCTCATCAGTCATTATGTTGGTTCCCTAACTTTTCAACTCGGCGATTTTGACGCTCAGCGTGTTTTCGCCCGACGGCAGCTCATCGATGTCGACTTGGTAGCGCAGATCGATTTCGCCGCCGGTATCGGAAAGACGGGTGCGTACGCGGTTGGCGTTGACGCCCACCGTGAGCGCTCCTTCGACCGCGTCGTAATGGGACAGGTGCCGCCGGCCCATTTCAAACACCATATGCGTCGACACTTTGCCGACACGCGAAAGCGATACGCGGGGACCCTCCACCGACAGCGTGGTGGTGGTGCCCGAAAGGCCGGTCAATTCGCTTTCTTGATAGGTGATGAAGTAGTTGCCGCCGACACGGGACATATGACCGGGGGTGACCAGTTCAACGAAGCCCTCGTCGCCGCCTTCGCTGATCATTTGCTGCCCCGAAATGGTGATGAGAACATTGTTGACCACGGTGCCGACCATCGTGTTGTTCATTTCCATGACAAGCCTCCCCTTGCGGCATCGCCGCGAATTGCCATGAGAGGGAAATCCATCCTCTATTGTAGTTCAACACATAGTCTAGCACAAGATGTTGTCTATGTCTACCTTAAAAACCTCATCTTTCACCGGTTTTTCCAAAAAAATTGACGCCGTGCGCGCAAAGCGTTCTGTGCTGTCGCTTACGTAATATTTTGCCTTCCCCGGCGCTTCGTTGGCCGTTTGCTTTCCGGTCAGGGCCAGCCGCTCGGCCAGCGCCAAAATGACTTCCCGGCCCGAGTCGATCAGGGCGGCGGGGATGTGTTTTTGGATCACCGGGATGAGCAGCGGGTAGTGTGTACAGCCGAGAATTAAGGTGTCGACGTCGGCTTTTTGCAGCGGCTCCATGTATTCCGAAACCGTAAGCTCGATCAGCGGGTCGCCGGGATGGAACCGCTCGTTTTCCACCAGCGGCACCAACAGCGGACAGGCGACGGCGGTGACCGTGATGTCGGGGTTGAGGCCGGTCAGCAGACGTTCATACGCGCCCGACCGGATGGTGGAATCGGTGCCGATGACACCGACGCGGCCGGATTTGGTGGCTTTGGCGGCGGCCTGTGCGGCCGGTTCCAGAACGCCGAGCATTGGCAGACCGGGCGGCGGAGAGATTTTGGGAAGTGCGACGGCGCCGGCTGTACCGCAGGCCACCACCATCGCCTTGATGTCAAACGACATGAGGAAACGGATGTCGTCCTTGACATATTTGATGATGGTTTCCTCTCCCCGGCTGCCGTAGGGCACCCGGCCGGTATCGCCGAAGTAGATGACGTCCTCAAAGGGCAGCGTCTTTTGCAGCTCACGGACGGCGGTCAGGCCGCCCAGGCCGGAATCGAAGACGCCGATGGGCCGCGGATCGGGCATAGGTGGGTTCCTCCTTGACAGACGAAAATATGTTATGGTCTGTTGTGATTGAATAAACATTCTTTGTATGGGTGCACTGTGCGCCCGCGTCTTCCTATGGACTGGAACGGGGGATTATCCCTGCCAGGGGAACGGAAGACGTTCCTTTCTCCCATGATGAGAAAGGAACCAAAGAATCGTTTTGGGGACGCTGGGTTTGCTTTCTGCGAGAACCGCCCATGCGTAAACGCTGTCATCCGGGCTTTACCGGTTGGCATCCGGGCTCCGAATCGGTGAGGTCAAAGGGGGTTCATCGGTCGGGTTGGTTCGGGGGGGTATCATTCCCTATGCGGTGACGCCGGTGG
>JAVBPF010000077.1:0-4778 GCA_031549735.1 Oscillospiraceae bacterium | reverse complement strand
ACGGTGCCATCGGAAGTCGGACCCCCAAAGGGAGCGAAATCAGAACTAACCACTTGGGAGAGGGTTGTGCCGCGCCCGAGTACCGCCCCGCCCGACACCGACACCGTGCCGGTTCCGGTATTCATTATAGCGATTTCGCCGCCTGAGCAGACGGTGCCCCCGGTCACCGACACCGCGCCTGTGCCGATATTGTATATAGCGTATCCGCGGTGTGAATAGACAGAGCCCCCGGTTACCGACACCGCGCCGGCGGCGCCATTCAGAATTGCATAACCGCCGGCTGTGACGACTGCGCCCCCCGAAACAGTAACGGTTCGGGAGGAGTTGTTTTGTATTGCCATGCCGATGGTTGAGCATTCGATTTTGCCGGCGCTGATCAGAAAATCGCCTTTTGACGATGAAGTAGTGAATACTGTTGCTGTCGTTTGGTCTCCGGCGAAGGTAACAAAAGCCCGCCAGTCCACCGTGACATCGGCGGGTATGCCGAGGACCAAATTATCGGCAAAAACTCTTGGTGCCGACTCCGTGCCGCCGCTGATGATCACTGTCCAGGGATCGGACGCCGTGGCCGTGAGTTGCTTTAATACGGAGAATTGGCCGTTTGCATTGAGTTCGGCGGCATAGGCCGCCGCAGGGCTTGACGCCCGGACGGTAACGCCGCCGACCGGCGCGAATCCGCTTTCCGCCTGGTTCGTGTAGCCGATGCCCTCAAGTTCGCCCTCAAGGGCCCATTGCGCCGAGGCGCTCGCGGGAAAAACGCTCAGGTCGTCAGAAGTTTGGCTCAAGTGACGCGCCAACGTGTCCATGGGGTCCCACGCGACGATTGTCCCGGTGCCCGTGGGGCCTTCAAACGCGGCGCCTCCCGAGCGGTTGACGCCGCTTGTGACCGCCGTACCTCGGCCGACGACGACGCCGCCCGATATCACAGCCGTACCGAACGAGGAATAATTATTATAGATTGCGATGTCGCCGAGCGATACAACCGCGCCTGCCGTCATGGTGACGGCGCCCGTGGAGCCATTGAAAATCGCGTTGGAATCGGACGAGACAACAACGCCGCCCGAGATGTTCACTGCGCCTGTGGAGATGTTCCAGATGCCGTGAAGTTTTGCCGACAGCTTGCCGCCTGTCACGGTAATTGTACCGTTTGATTCGCTTTTTATCGCGTTCCCGTTGGCGGTATTTTCGATCAGGCCAGACTCGACAAGAAAAGTTCCGCTCCCGGCGCTGCTGATCGATACAACGGCGTTCCCAGGGTGTGAAGACGTATAGAATGCTTGCCATTTCACCGTAACACCGTCCGGAACAGTACAAAACAGTGTAAAACCGTCCACGCCGAAAGGCGCTTGCGCCGTGCCGCCGGTGATGAGAACCGTGGAGCTGTCCGACGCGGTGGCGGTGAGTTTGCCTTCGCCAAAAAACGTCGTGTTTGCGTTGAGGGTCGCGGCACAGTTCTCCGCGGCATCAGCCGCGCTTGCCGGTATGCTCATAGCCGGCAGCAGCGAGAGTACCATCGACAGCGCAAGCATCAGTGACAGTAACTTTTTGCTTCTCTTCATGGTTTCTTCGTCTCCTTGTGATTGCTATTTTTCTTCAACAATTCAATCATCTCATCAAGGGTCAGACTTGGGCCGTTTCGCCAGTAGACCGTGTCGCCGTCGGTCCTGGGGTAGAGAACGCGGTCGTCCTCTGCAAGTGCGGAAAAGCGCGGGTATCTCAAAAGGGCTTTGATGTCGAGCAAGATGACGCTGTCATTTGACAACTGTATATCCAGCTTGTCGCCGCCCTCCAACGCGCCGACGCGCACGATAGTCGGCATGAAACCTCCCCCTTCTCGGATAGTCGGGCACGTATCCCGTTTGGCTGCGCAGGCTTTTGCCAGGCCGCGACTGCGGCCTGTACCGGTATCATATCAAGGCAACAAGCCCGAAAACGAAAATCAAGAAAATTTGATCGATGCGGATTTGTTGTGCCGCTTTCTACATTGAAAAATTCAAAGAATATGATAAAATAATCTCAAAGACGCATGGATTTGAGGAAACGGCTGAGAAATCGCATGAGCTGGACGCGTTGTTCGAAGCGGAATCAACGCCTCCCTTTTTTGCTGTTCCTCCGGCTGTTTCGAAGATTTGCGCTAAAAAACGCCCCGTTCCGGGGCGTTTGAAAGATTGATGTGATGATATGGAATTGCGTTCGCCGCGCATCCTCATGGTAGAGGATGAAGCCGACGTGCTGGGACTCAACATCCAGCACCTCGAAAAGCAGGGATATACGGTACTCGGCGTCGGGACGCTTGCGGAGGCAAGGGCCGCGATGGGCGACCTGCTGCCCGACCTGATCCTGCTCGACGTGATGCTGCCCGACGGTTCCGGGTATGATTTTTGCGCCGAAATCCGCCCTCACACCTCCGCCCCGATTGTCTTTCTGACCGCGAAGGATCAAAGCGAGCAGGTGGTGCAGGGGCTCTCGGGCGGCGGCGACGACTACATCACAAAACCATACGATCTGAACGTGCTTTCGGCCAGAGTCATGGCGCAGCTCAGGCGCTCCGGCCTGCATGGCGCGGGTCGCATCGATATGCCGCCGCTTTCGGTGAACCTGCAGAACGGATCTGCAACGCTGAACGGCGCGGGCGTTGCGCTCGCCCAAAAGGAGCTGCAGATCCTCGCCTACCTGATGAGCAGAATCGGGCGCGAATGTCTCATCAGCGAGCTGTATGAGGCCATATGGGACGAGCCGTCAAACAACTCCACGCATACGGTGACCGCCCACGTCTCCAGCATCCGCAACAAGCTAAAGCTTGATGCGGAAAGTCCGTTTGAAATCCGTTCGACCAAGAACAAAGGATACATATTTTTGAAGATCAACTATGAATGAGCAGGGAAAAGCGCACGGTCGTATCTTGTTCGGCCTCGCTTTCCACCTCGATACCGCCGCCGTGCGCGTCGATGATGAGTATGCAGATGTGCAGCCCCAGCCCGGTTCCCGTGTCGATTCCGGGGCCGGCTTTTCTGTGGCTTTTATACCGCTCAAACAGGAGCGGCAGGCGCTCGGGTTGAGTACCTTCTCCCGTGTCGGATACAGATAGCTCAACAACGCCCGCCTTTGGCGCGCAGGCCTCGGTCTCCCTGTGGCGGGAGGAGGCCGACGGTATCGACTGCCCCATTGGCTACTCCGGGGAGTACACCGACGCCGAGACCGGCTTTGTCTACCCGCGCGCCCGCTACTACGACCCCGCAGCAGGCAGATTCACGCAGGAGGATCCGCACTGGAACCCCGACAACATGGTTATCGGCTCCGGCGGGCAGCCCTCCGAATTGGTCATTCTGCAGAGCGCCAATCTGTACGCCTACACCGTCAACAACCCGGTGATGTTTGCAGATCCCTGGGGACTTGCCCTGCCCGACGACGACAACAGACCCGGCAATCCGGGCACGGCGGCGCAGGAGCAGCGCGATCTCAACGCCGCCAACAAGAACTACATGAAGACCGTGTGGCAGAAGACCTCGCCGGTACAGCCTGCGGAGCAGAAGCCTGGCAGGTCGGCCGCCGACCTCCAGGCGGGATTCTCCAATGCCGGACAGCAGAGCGGGCAGCAAAAAAACCGCAATCAGAACAATCAGCAGTCTCATTTGCCGCATTATCAGGCACCGACCAATTTGGATGATATGGGCTTGATAATTTTGGAGCCTGTAGTCACGGCAATTGGAGTATCCTTGAGTGGAGCTTTTGCTGCAAGAGTGGAGACCCAGTTCCTTGTGGTTTACGACCCGAAAGGCAATTTGGGAATTATGAGGACGGTTGTTTTGGGAGGTGGAACCCCCAATGCCGGAGTTGCAATCACTGGATTCGGGGCACCTTTCGCTCGCGATATCTTTGAGTTGGAAGGAGACAGTCTTGTCATTGGAGGTTCTATCGGCTTTTTGGGAATGGATATGGCCGTATCACCGTCTGGAAACATAAATTCATTCAGTGTTGGAAGAGGCCTGGCGATTGTCGATGAACACGCGGGGAGCGCTACATCAAGCATTATATGGAGTATAAACTTCAATTAGGAGAACCGCATGAAAAAGAAGGTTCACGTTATCTGTAAAGATAAAACTCGCGAGGAAGTGATAGCGTTAATTCGTGCGAATACGGAGCCTGAGACGTTGCTGGCAAGAGGGAAGAAAGTGTTCTCGCGATTTGAAGGAGACAACTATGTTGTTTTACAACAAAGAAACAACGCCACTACGCGGGGGTATTTTCAGAAAGTTTTCATATGCAAAGTGATTCAAGAAGGGAGCGGATGCCGAATAAAAGGAGCGTTCGAAACGAGGCCGTCTATCTGCTTTTTGAGCGTTTGCAGTTTTCTGGTTTTCTTCATCCCCCATCTATTGGTTTTGTTTTCCGGGGTTGATCTTCAACAATTGATTTCAGCAACCAAAGCACTTATTCCTGGATACTGCATCTCTCTCGTACCGATTGCTGTTCCTCATTTTTGCTTTGGAGACCAAGCACAAGCGCTACTGGATTATTTGGAAGTATTGTAGTCCTTTTACAGTCGTTGGATATGTCTAGATGAAGCGCAGCAATAGAACCTCCGGAGGTGCCTCTATGGGAAAACACGAGTTTGTGTACCGCTCAACCAGCAGCCCGGAGGAGATCCGGTCGCGCATCAAAGCCAAGTCGACTAAAATGAGGAAGCGGCTGGCATTGCTCCAGGGTTATTACTATACAGAGGGCGGCGACATGATCAAACTGTACAATGGAACCAATTCCGCGGTTATCGATACTGT
>JAVBPF010000023.1:0-5854 GCA_031549735.1 Oscillospiraceae bacterium | reverse complement strand
GGCGGTCTGGGTCTGTCTCAGGTGAGGGGCGTGTTGTCACAGTACGGAAACTGTATCCTGCAAGTTGAGTCGTTCAGCCAACGGTTCACGGTATACATAGAAATCAGCTCGATATAGGGTTTGTCGGAGCCTATGTCCGATAACGCAAGGAGCAGGAAGGCGATGGCCTTCCTGCTCCTTGCGAAAACACATTTTTTAGTCACTCCGCCGTGACGACGACCTGCCCGTCGCGGATGTCCACACGCGCCGTCATGCCGGCCTTCAGTGTGCCGTCCAACAGCATTTCAGCCGCTGCGTCCTCGATTTTGCTTTGGATGGTGCGGCGCAGCGGCCGGGCGCCGTAAGCGGGATCGTAGCCCTCCTCGGACAGCTTTATCACCGCCTCGGGCGTCACATCGAGTGCCACACTCAAGTCCTTCATACGGGCGGCCACCGTATCAATCATGCGGCGCGCCACGTTGGCGATGTCCTCCTGCGACAGCTGATGGAACACGATGACCTCGTCCAGCCGGTTCAAAAACTCGGGGCGGAAGGTGCGTTTGAGTTCTCCCATCACCAGCGAGCGGATGTCTTCAATCTTCATGACGTCCTGCGCGCCGGAGGCAAAGCCCAGTTTCTTGTTTTTGCTGATCTCGTGCGCGCCGACGTTGGAGGTCATCACGATGATGCTGTTTTTGAAGTCGACGGCGCGACCTTGGCTGTCGGTCAGGCGGCCGTCCTCCAGAATTTGAAGCAGCACGTTGAAGATGTCGGGGTGCGCTTTCTCAATCTCATCGAACAGCACGACGCTGTAGGGGCGGCGGCGCACCTTCTCGGTCAGCTGTCCGCCCTCGTCAAAGCCGACGTAGCCGGGCGGAGAGCCGATCAATTTGGAGACGGTATGCTTTTCCATGAACTCGGACATGTCGACGCGGATGATGGCGTTTTCGTCGCCAAACAGCGCCTCGGCCAGCGCGCGGCACAGCTCTGTCTTGCCGACGCCGGTCGGCCCCAAGAACAGGAACGAACCGGTGGGGCGCTTGGGATCTTTCAGCCCGACCCGCCCGCGCCGGATGGCCTTCGACGCGGCGCTCACGGCGTCGTTTTGGCCGACCACGCGCTCGTGCAGAATGGATTCCATTTTCAGCAGCCGCTCGGTCTCTCCCTCGGTCAGGCGTGTGACCAGAATCCCGGTCCAGCCCGACACCACGGCGGCCACATCGGTCTCGGTCACCGTGCCGGTGTTTTTGGCCGAGCTCTGTTTCCACTGCTCACGCTGAGCGTCCATCTCCTCCTGCAAGGTCTTCTCCTCATCACGCAGCGCGGCGGCCTTTTCAAAGTCCTGCGAGCGGACGGCCTCCTCTTTTTCGGCCATCAGCTTCTTCATTTGCTCTTCCAGCTCTTTCAGATCGGGCGGCGCGGTCAGGGCTTGCAGACGCAGGCGGGAGGCCGCCTCGTCGATCAGGTCGATGGCCTTGTCGGGCAGCTGGCGGTCGGGGATGTAGCGCATGCCCATTGTGACGGCGGCCTCAATGGCCTCGTCGGAGATTTTGACCTTGTGATGCGCCTCATACCGGTCGCGCAGACCGGTCAGGATGGCGACGGCCTCCTCGCGGGACGGCTCGCCCACCAGCACGGTCTGGAACCGGCGCTCCAGCGCGGCGTCCTTTTCGATGTACTTGCGGTATTCGTCCAGCGTGGTCGCGCCGATGACCTGCAAATCGCCCCGTGACAGAGAGGGCTTGAGGATGTTGGCGGCGTCGATGGCGCCTTCGGCCGATCCCGCGCCGACCAGATTGTGCAGCTCATCGATAAACAGTACGACGTTGCCGGCGCGGCGGATCTCATCCATAGCGGTCTTAATGCGCTCCTCAAATTCGCCGCGGTATTTGGTTCCGGCGATCATGCCCGACAGGTCGAGCGTGACAATGCGCTTGCCCAACAGGTTCTCGGGCACCTCCCCGGCGACGACCTTCTGCGCCAGCCCTTCGGCGATGGCCGTTTTGCCCACGCCGGGGTCGCCGATCAGCACCGGGTTGTTTTTGGTACGGCGCGACAGGATTTGAATGATGCGCTCAATTTCCCGGTCGCGGCCGATGATGGGATCCAGCGATCCGGCCCGAGCGGCCTCGGTCAGGTCGCGACCAAACTGGTTGAGCGTCTTGGTGTCCTGCGCGCGGTTCATGCTCTTGGGCGCGCCTCCCATGGTCGAGCCGGTGTAGGCCGGCTCGGGGCCAATGGCGCTGCCGAGCTCCGTATACAACTGGCGCGGATCGACGCCCAACCCCATCAGCAGCCGGGAGGCCACCGAATCACCTTCGTGCATGATGCCCATCAGCAGATGCTCGGTGCCCACATAGCTCAGATGCGCCCGCCCGGCCTCGGCGAAGGCCAGCTCGATGATGCGCTTGGTGCGCGGCGTCAGACCTTGAACCGGCGTGCCCGTCTCGCCCTGACCGACCGCATCGATGATTTTTTCCTGGATTTTATCCTCGGTGATCCCGGCGGCTTCCAGCGCGTGCGCGGCGACGCCGTCGGTTTCCCGGAGCAGCCCGATGAGCAGATGCTCGCTGCCCACATAGCCGTGGCCCATCATACCGGCCGCTTCGTGCGCGGCGCGGATGACCGATTGGGCGCGTTCGGTAAAACGATTCTCATACATGGTGGAACCCTCCTTAGGCAAACATGTGTATCCCGCGAGAGGATAACGGCGTTCCCGCGTTTGGATATTCATAGTTCACAATTTAGATTTAATATTTAATAACTGAACGATGTGCGCAGACGGCCAAAGGCCTCCCCTACACGAAGGCGTTTTCTCGCAACAGGCTTGCGGATTTCGGGTGCAAGGGCGCGCATGGCGTGTCCTTCCCCGGTTCCCTGACCTCGCCCATTACCCCGCCGCGCTGACCAATGTCTCGCGCACCAGCGCGGCGCGCGCTTCGTCCCGCGCCTGTGGGGTCAGCGGCTGTCCGCCGCCGCGCCGCCGCAGATGACCGGGCTGCATTTCGCGCAGCAGCTGGTCGAGCAGCTCGAGCGCGACCGGCGGCAGAATGCCCTCGCAGACGCCCAGCCGAACGTCCGACCACAGCGTCATGGCCTCGTCGGTGGAGAGCAGCCGCGCGTAATTCAACAGACCCCACGACCGGAACACCCGATCGGACAGCTGCGCGTTCTGCTTTTCGCGGTACAGCGCCCGAAGCTCCAGTTCCTGCGCCAGCACACGACGCGAAAACTCCTCCACGCGCGAGATGATCTGCTGTTCATCCAACCCCAGTGTGAGCTGATTGGACACTTGATACAGCGCGCCGGCGGCGCTGGTGCCTTCGCCATAGAATCCTCTTACGGTCAGTCCGAGCTTACCGGCGGTCAGCGCAATGTCGCGCATATTGCCGTTGTCGGTGAGCAGCGGCAGGTGCAGCATAACGCTGGCGCGCAGGCCGGTGCCCAGATTGGTGGGACAGGCGGTGAGATAACCCAGCTTTTCGTCGTAGGCCAGCGTCAGACTCCGGTCGAGCAGGTCGTCGACCTGAAACGCCACGGCCAACGCTTCGGCCAGCTTCATGCCGGAGGTCATGGCCTGCACGCGGATGTGATCCTCCTCGCCGATCATCACACTGATGTAATTGTCCTCGGTGAGCACGGCGCCGCGTGCGCCCTTACCCGCGTAGAGCTCCGGCGAGATCAGATGATCCTCGACCAGAACGCGGGCGTCCGGCTTGTTTTCGCTGTCGAGCGTGACGAGCCGCGCGTTGGGATAGGCGGTCAAAAGGGGCTCGCTCACCATGTCCAGCAGCTTCTTGGCCTGTTTGTCGCTCGTGCGGGGCGGGAAGGGCAGTCCGCGCACATTGCGCGCCAGACGCACACGCGTGCTGACCGCCGCGCTGTTTTCACTGAGCATCGTTTTCCTCCCCTTCCAGCTTTTTGATTTCGTCGCGCAGCTCGACCGCTTTTTCGTACTCCTGCGCCTCAACGCAGGCCAAAAGCCGCGCCTTCAGTTCGCCTAGCCTCTGGTGCTTTTGCCGCTGCGCCGAAAGCTGCCGCGGCATCCGGCCGGTGTGCTGTGTACGACCGTAGATTTTCTGTAAGTACGGGGATAAAACGTTTCCGAAAAAGCTGTAACACTCGGCGCAGCCGGCCTGTCCGGAGCGGGAGATATCGGCCAGATGACAGCCGCAGCCGGGACATCCGCGCGTTTCAACCGTCGGCGCGGCGGTGAGCCCAAACATCTCGGACATCATCGAGGGCACCGAAAACATCATCTCATGAAACTGCGCGTCCATGCCCAGCTCGGCGGCGCAGGCGGCGCACAGATGCGCTTCCCGTGTCACGCCGTTCACGTTGGAACGGTAATGGCGCACGGCCTCAGACTGTCCGCATTGTTCACACAACATCGCATAACCCTCCCTCTTGATTCAATCCTATGCCTAAAGATTCTGCTCAATCAGGCATTGCTTCAAAACCGACGCCCGCAGAGCGGGACGCATCACCACCGGCGCGGGGCGCAGCGCGGCGTCGCTGATGGCGGCGGCCACAGTACGGGCGGTGTTGGCGTCCAGCGCGCCCGAGGCAAACAGGTTTTGCAGAAAAGCGCGCGCCGTGGCGGCGTCGATCTCCTCGCCGACGGCGTTGACCGCATGCATCAGCAGCGCTTCGGGGCGCACCGACACGCGGGAAATGCGGATGTACCCGCCGCCGCCCCGCCGGCTCTCCACCTGATAGCCGTTCTCGGGCGTGAAGCGTGTGGTCAGCACATAGTTGATCTGACTGGGCACACAGGAAAACCGCTCGGCCAACTCACTGCGGGACAAAGACACCTGTCCGCCCGCCTCGCTGACCATCTGCATCAGGAAATTGGAAATCAGCTCGCTCATGGTGGCCAAAGCGTTCACCTCATCTCTTGTCTGTCAATAGAACTCGGGGCGATGTGGGCATCGACTCCTACAACGGGAGCCACGGATAGGGCACATCTGTCTGCCCTTCCCTGACCTTTGAGAATAGTATACGCCTTCGGTGTCATCTGATCAATATTGACCTTGACCTTTTCTGACCATTGAGGAGATATGATCTCACTCTGGCTTCTGTTTTCTTTTATTTTCAGATTTTTTCTCGTTCTTCTGAGGATTTTGATTCACGCGTCCGGTATGGGGCTGGGACGATGGGGTGGCGCCGACCACCGGGAAGCCCTCGGCCGTTTCGAGCTGGAACGGATCACGTCGCTTGGGCATCAAAAACGCCTCCTAAAAGTTTGATACAACCAGTATCTCCCTTTTCGGAGGCGCGCATACCATGATTTATTCCCCGATGATCTTGACCAACACACGTTTGTCGCGCATGCCGTCAAACTCTCCATAGAAAATTTGCTCCCACGTGCCGAAGTCGAGATGCCCGTCGGTGACGGCGCACACCACCTCACGTCCCATGACCGAGCGTTTGAGGTGGGCGTCGGCGTTGTCCTCGTAGCCGTTGTGATTGTAAAAGCTGTATGGTTTCTCGGGCGCCAGCTTCTCCAGCCACCGCTCGAAATCCCGGTGCAGTCCGCCCTCGTCGTCGTTGATGAACACACTGGCCGTGATGTTCATCGCGTTGATCAGCGCCAACCCCTCGCGGATGCCGCTTTCGGCCAGCGCTTCGTTGACCAGCGGCGTGATGTTGATATACGCGCGGCGGGTGCGGGTGTGGAAGGTGAGCTCTTTCCGAAAGCTTTTCATAACGTGCCTCCTCCTCATCCTAAAAAGCGTATTGTAAAGTTAAATGAAAGTTGAGAACTCGTCATCCTATCCGGTACAATGGTTTCGTCACAAAGCCAAGTACCTCCCGAAAAGGAGACAAGTTCTCATGACGAAATCATATCAGGGTTGCTGCCCGAAATGCAACA
>JAVBPF010000108.1:0-22566 GCA_031549735.1 Oscillospiraceae bacterium | reverse complement strand
TGTTGCATTTCGGGCAGCAACCCTGATATGATTTCGTCATGAGAACTTGTCTCCTTTTCGGGAGGTACTTGGCTTTGTGACGAAACCATTGTACCGGATAGGATGACGAGTTCTCAACTTTCATTTAACTTTACAATACGGCTTTTTTTGCAAGGAGGGGCGAGCATTTTGAAACGGTTGACGCTGATTCTTTCCCTGCTTTTTCTATTCCTGCTGACCGGATGCGATTCGCTTCTCAGCAGGACGTATTACTCCAGCTCGCTCCACATCGAGCAGCGTGGGGACGGGGAGACCGATGCCGCGCCGCGGGCCTCCAGCTATGCCGAGATCAAGGAGATCATTCTGCAAATGTTGGAGGCCGGCAAGGAGGAGGGGGAGATCCGTTTCTACGACTTTCCCGGCGAGGTCAAGAACGAAGTGCCCAAGGTATGCAAGGAAATTATGAACAATGAGCCGCTGGGCGCGTATCTGGTCGATTATTTCATTTCTGACTACGCGCAGATGCTCTCCTACACCTCGCTGAACCTGACCATTGTCTACTACACACCCAAACGCACGGTGCCGGACAAAAAGGTCTTCAGCCTCGGCGGGCTGACCTCTTTTTTGGAACAAGGGCTGGAAAAACACACCTCACCTTTGGTCTATGAGGACAACTTTTCGGCACTGAACGAGGCCGGCCTTTTGGATCTTGTGTATTCTCTCTATTTGGCCAAGCCCGACCGGGCGGTCTGCCGGCCGGTGGTGAAGGCGGTGCTCTATCCCGATGCCGGCCGGCGGCGTATCGTGGAGATGAAAGTTGAATACGAACTGAAGTCCGACGAACTGGACGAGCGAATCGCGTTTGCCGATCAGGAGCTGGAGGCCATTCTGCAACGGAGGCCTGAGGACTGGGAGGCGCCGATGCTGGCGCTGTGGCTGCACGACGAACTGATCCGGACGATTGAGGTGGATCCGAGTCTGTCGGAGGCTTTGACGCTCGAAGGCGACAACCTGTATACGGCGCTGCACGACGGACGGGCGCATTCGGAGGGCTTCGCACTCTGCTACGCGGCGCTTTGCGCCCGCGCCGGGTTGGAGGTACAGACGGTGCCGGGGCGCAGAAGCAATCACGCGGTGACGTGGAACCGGATTAAGCTGGATGATGAATGGTACCATGTGGACGTGGGGGCCGATGCCGCCGAAAGCGGAACGGCGACGGCGCACACTTGGTTTCTGATGACTGACGAGCAGATGCTGGCGTCAACGCAATGGGCGGAAACCGACAGCGTTGTATGTGACGCTCAGAGCTATACCTACACCGGCATGGCGGCTGAATACGCCCAACTGTTGGCGGCGCTGGAGGGCGGCGGTGTTGCGCCGTCGCCGGACGCCACACCGTCGTGACGGGTGCTGCGTATAAGGGACAAGAAGAATGGGGGGCGACTAGGGTCGCCCCCCATAATATAGCCTTTGTTATTGCCCCAACCGGCCCAACAGCGCCTCGAAGCGGACGCCCTCATGCGAAGATGTTTTTTCGGCCCAAGTGAGCTTGGCGCAGTCGTGTACGAACGTGGCCGCGCGGGTCACGGCTTGCGGCATGTCCTTGCCGTTCAGCAGGGAGCCGACAAACACGCTGGCGAACAGGTCGCCGGTACCATGGTACTGTTGCCCGACAAACGGGAAGTACAGGATGTCCCGCTGTCCCGTTTTGATGTCCAGATAGGCGCAGCCCACGCGGTCTTCTTCGGGACGCACGCCGGTGATGACCACGCTGCGCTTTCCGTTGCTCAGCGCGTCCATCCACTCATACACGCCGTCTTTATCGGTGGGAGCGTCGTTGTAGTCGCGGCCAAGCAGCAGAGACGCCTCGGTGAAGTTGGGCGTGATGATGTCGGCCTTCTCAATGAGGCCGCGCATGGCGGCGCACATCTCGGGCGTATAGGTCTTGTAGGGCTTCCCATGATCGCCCATCACCGGGTCGATGACGGCCAGCAGACCCGGACGCCGGAAGGTTTCGATGCACTCGGCCACAATGTTCATTTGCTCCTGCGAACCCAAAAAACCGCTGTATACGGCGTCCATCTCGAGGCCGAGCTCCTTCCAATGGGCGATGGAGGGACGGAGCATATCGGTCAGATCGAAAAAGGTGAAGCCGGGATAGGCGGTGTGTGTCGACAGATAGGCGGCCGGAAGAACACAGGTGGAGACGCCCATCACCGACAGGACAGGCATGGCGACGGTGAGCGAACAGCGGCCGACGCCGGACAAATCGTGTATGGCGACGCACTTCTTGATGGAACTCATTTTACGTGCCCCCTTCATTTTATAGAGTTCATATTATAAGGACAACCGGGGCAATTGTCAAATTGACAGAAGGCACGCTTTTGTGGTATATATGAATGAGCTGTGTGTAAGATTTCGTTGGACGCACTCCAAGGGCTGGGGCCGACGGACATCACGACAGAGGATGTGTTGTGGGCACGGATCCAACGCGGCTTGAGTTGGTTTTGATTTGTGGCAATCCGGACGTTCAAAAGAATCAATCGTTTTTCGCGCGGGCGTGATGGAATGGCAGACATGCAAGATTTAGGTTCTTGTGTCGCAAGACGTGCAGGTTCAAGTCCTGTCGCCCGCACCAGGCTGCCTTTTAATGCGGCGCCTCGTGCCCTCCGTTGAGGAGATCTTTCCCGGCCAGGGGGAGCCCTGTTACACATACGAAAAAGGCATGGGTTGTGGCAGAATGAATCGGACACGGAGCATCAATCTCATCCGAATGGTCAAGTTTTTCCTGTTCTCGGTCAGCGCCGGGGTGATCGAGACGCTCGCTTTTACGCTGCTGAACGAAACCATTGGCTGGCCGTATTGGCCCTGTTATCTTATTGCGCTTACGCTCTCCGTTCTGTACAATTTCACGTTGAACCGACGTTTTACCTTCCGTTCGACGGCCAATGTTCCGTTGGCCATGACGAAAGTGTTCCTTTTTTATTGTGTTTTCACGCCGCTATCCACCTGGCTCGGGCAAGTGTTCGCCGATGGGGGCGGAAACGAGTATCTGATTTTGGTTGTGACCATGGCGGTCAATCTGGTGACCGAGTATTTGTATTGTCAGTTCGTCGTCTATCGCGGAACCATCGACACCAAAGAAGTCTCCGCCGGGAGGGAGCGACAACATGCCAAAGTCGAAGAATAAGTCCGGGAGGGCATCGGCGTCCGGACGCCCGCATAAGGGGCGTTTTGCGCTGATATCGGGTGGCGGCGTATTGTTGGCGGCGCTTTTGGTTTGGGTCCTTGTGTTTCCAGGCAGCTTTTTGTTCGGACTCTTTGACGGGCCGTCGGAGGACACCCTTACCAAGGCTGAGTTCTCCTGCTACTACTATCTTGCACGCAGCCAATACCTGGCCCAGAATGACCAGGAGGACAATGAGACCTTTGACGAAAACTATGGCGAAAGCATTATGGCGGCGGCCATGGACAGGTACAAATCCGATGTCCTGTTGTGCCGACAGGCCGAGGCGGCCGGGATGGCGCTGGACGAATCTTCTCAGGCCGCGATCGACGGGGATTTGGCCAATCTGCGGAAGAAGGCCGCATCGGACGGAATCTCTGTTGACGAAGTTTTGGCCGGGTATTTTGGTGTGGGCGTAACCGAGAAAGTCTATGAGCGAATGTTTACACGTGTCAATCTGGCCAACCAGTGGTATACCTCACGCCTGGACAGCTATGAGATTTCCGACGAAGAGGCAGAAATAGAATATGACGAGCATACGGACGAGTATGACGTCGTGGATTACTATATGGTTACCTTTGAGGTCAAACCCGAATCGGACAACCCGTCTGACAGCGAATGGACCGATGCGTTTGTCGAGGCGCACGCAGCGGCCGAGGCTTTTGACGCCAAGGTCTCCGCCGCCGGGGACTTGTCCGAGCTTGCCTCTGAATTCCCTGAATATGAGGGCAAGGCGCAGACCCTGTCAGACGCCTACCGGTATAGCTGTCCGCTGTTCCGCTTTTCTCAGGAAGACGTCATAGAATGGATGTCATCGCCCGAGAGGGTCTATGGGGATCATAAAGTATTCGCCGCCGACGATTACGGCAGTCTATCGCTGTATTTCTTTGTTGAGCGCAGACGTCCGACGGAGCATCCGGTGGCCATTCGCGCTTTCCTGATGGAGGACAAGGACCGCGCCGAAACCCTGTACGCGCAGTGGCAGGAGGAAGGCGGCGGTGAGGAGGCTTTTGCCGAAATGGCATACGCCGCGACGGCCGATGCGGGCGGACAGAGGAACAGTGATCTTCTTACCCGTCTCGGGTATGGCGATGTTCCGTGGGGGGAATTTTCAGATTGGGTCTTTGACGAAGCGCGCGTTTCGGGGGATCACGTTTTGCTCAAGTTGACCGACGGCGCTCATCTTTTGTATTTCGTCTCGCGGGAAGACGTACCCTATTGGCGGGCCGCCGTTAACAAAGCGATTGCCAGTGAGCGCCTTGAGGCCGACCTTGACACCGAGATGTCGGCGTTCGATTTTGACCTGTCTTACATTGACAACAGCTATGTATTGAAACGCGCGGTTTAACCAGTCGTTGTTTGGTTCTAATTAATCGAAAATCTGGCGGGTTGCCATTGAATAGAAAGGGAAGATACCATATGAGCGCATCTCGTGAAAAAAGAGAAAGACAAGAAGCCCGGCAGGATCCCAACTATCATGACAAGAAAAACAGAAAACGGTCGGGCGGGATGCCCCGCTGGCTCAAAAGGACGATCCTGAGCGTGCTTATCCTGGCGGTTGTTTTGGGGGCCACCTACGGCGTTATGAACGGCATGGGTGTGTTCCACCGGATGACGACGGCCTTGACGGTGGGCGATCAGAGCGTTACGGCCGCCGAATTCAACTTTTACTACTACAATTATCTCGTCGGTCAGATGCAGTCAATGGGGATGCAGTCGTCCGGTGTGGCGAATTTCGAAGCGACCTATGGTTCGCTTTTCCGACCAGGCGCGGAAGAGGATGTCCGGAACACGCTGGCTCTGGTGTCTGAGGCGGAGAAAAACGGAATGACGCTGAATCAGGCGCATCAGGATTTGATCGATGACGCTGTTCTCAGCTGGAAAGAGAATGCCGCCACACAGAAGAAATCGATGACCCGGCTGCTTGAGGAGAATTTTGGGGTAGGCGTGGACGAACAGGTGTTCCGTGAGGCGCTTGGCAGAATGTATCTGGCTACGCAGTGGAGAGCCAAGATTGTGGGAGATTACTCCTATACGGACGACGAGGTGGCCAAGGAATACGCCGCAAAAGCCGACGAGTTTGATTCGGTCAGTTTCCGCTATGTCGTCTATCTAACAACAACGTCGACCGATGATGAGACAGGACAGGTAACCTATGACCAGGAGGCGCTGGATACGGTCAAGGTTTTGGCCGAGACGCTGAACGCCCAGATTACCGACGAGCAGTCGCTGATTGATCTGGCCGAGGAATATCCGGTGGAGCTGGACAGCACTGGGGAAGGTACGGTCAAGCAGACCGCCGAGTCCACGCTCTATCAGTGGATCCCGTTGAGTGAAGTGAAGAATCAGGGCCAGACCTGGGAGAAGGCCTACGAATATCTTGTGGACAGTGCCCGTAAGCCGGGCGACCATGCCATCCTTGAGATTCAGACGCCTGTGACCGACGCGGGAACCGATTCGGAGACAGAGGAAGGCACCTATGTCACGAGCGGCTACGCCGTGGTGTATTTCATTGAACGTGAAAAGCATGAGTATCCCACTGTCTCGATTCGCGACTGCGAGATCAAGGCTGCAGACGAAAATGAAAAACCCGAGGAGACCAAAAAGAGAGCGGAAGATCTCTTGGCGCAGTGGAAGAGCGGCGCGGCTACCGAGGAGAGCTTCGCCGAAATGTGCGCGGAGAACTCTACCAACACCAATACTAAAGAGAACGGCGGGCTCACTGAAAACATGTACCGATATGGGGAGTTCAGCGGTTACCAGACCTGGTGTTTCGACGCCGCCCGCAAACCGGGGGACACCACCATCATTGACGAGGGAGATACGTTCTATATCCTGTATTTCTCCTCGACCGCCGACGAGGATTATTGGGAATTGCAGGCCAAGGATAGCCTGCGCAACACGGATTATACCGCCTACACCGAGGGACTCAAGGAAACGTACAAGCTGGAGATCAACGAGTCCGCTATGAAAAACTATGCCGGCAAGCTGCGCAGCGCGTAAAGACACTTAGTTGAAGAGGCCGTCGGCATGATGTCGACGGCCTCTTTGTGTCTGCGATACGGAGGTTCCGGGGTTGAATCAGGATAATTCCGACTTTCCTCGCGCCTGTTCCGCCAGCTCCGCGTAAAATTGAAACGCCGTGGGGATGGCTAGGCTGGTCAGCGGCTCTGAAATCCACACGAAATCCTCCGGCGCGGGGGCGTCCGCCACGCGCGCCAGCGTTCCGGTCATTTCCCAGCGGATGTGGGTAAAGACATGCGCCGTGTGGCCGCAGGGGTTGCTTTTTGTCACCGTCAAGCCGTCGGGCGGCGCGGCGGGAAACTCCCACAGGCCATGCAGCAGTCTCTCGGTTCTCTTGCGCATCAGGATTCGGTTTTGAGAGTCAAGAATCAGCCACACCGGGCGCTGCTCCACACGTTTCTCCTTTTTGGGCACCTTGCGCGGATACTCGGGTTCGACGCGGTCGGCGCGGGCGCGGCACTGCTCGGCAACGGGGCACTCGCCGCAGCGCGGCGCCTTGGGGAGACAGATCAGCGCGCCCAGCTCCATCAAAGCCTGCGTCATGTCACCGGGGGCGCTGTCGGGCATCAGCGCCAGGCAGAGCTCACTGGCCAGCGCCAGCGCCGCCGGGGAACCGACCTCGTGCTCGGAGCGCGTCAGCCGGGCGTGTACGCGGATGACGTTGCCGTCGACCGCCGCGGCCTTTTGTCCGAATGCGATGGACAGGATGGCACCGGCCGTGTAGGCGCCGATGCCGGGCAGGCTCAACAACGCGTCCCGGTCGGCGGGCAGATGGCCGCCGTATTTCCCGCACACCACTTTGGCGGCGGTGTGCAGGTTGCGCGCGCGGCTATAGTAGCCCAAGCCCTCCCACAGCTTGAGCACTTCGCTCTCGTCGGCTTCGGCCAGGCTCTCGACGGTGGGAAAGCGCGCCACAAACGCGTTGAAGTAGGGGAGAAGCGCCGTGATGCGCGTCTGCTGAGCCATAATCTCGGACAGCCAGATAGAATAGGGGTCCTTGGTCAGGCGAAAGGGCAGATCGCGTTTGGATGCGTGGTACCAGCCCAGCAGCGCCTGCCGAAGCGTCAAAACAACCTCCTCTGAGAGGGGACTTGTCTTTTCCGACTCAACAACAACGCCGGTGTTCAAACCGGCGTTGTTGTCTGTTTTTTTATTGCCTTTTGTCTTGGGCGATATATCGCCGTCTCGACTCACACGCGCACACCCTGATTGACATGCAGTGTGACGGCGCCGTCCTCGACGGTCGCGTGCATATCGGTGATGCTGTCGTCGTAGCACTGGATGAGCTCGCCGGCCAGCGCGTCCTCGACCTCTTTCTGAATGAGGCGCTGGAGATTGCGCGCGCCGTATTTGATCGAAAAGGACTTCTCAACCAAGTACCCGACCAGCGCGTCGTCGTAGGTGAGCATGATGCCGCGCTCGTTCAGCGCGCCTACCAGTTTATCAAGCATGATGGCGGCGATTCTTTTGAAGTCGTCCTGATTCAATTGATTGAAGGCGACAATTTCATCGACGCGGTTGATGAATTCGGGGCGCAGCAGGTCGGACAGCGCTTTTTTCGCGCGCTCCTTGCCCGCTTCGGAAAAGGAGCGATTGAAGCCGACCGAACCCTCTTTTTTGTCCGATCCGGCGTTGGAGGTCATGATGACAACGGTATTTTCGAAGTTGACCTGTCGCCCGTGCGCGTCGGTGACGCGTCCGTCGTCCAGAATTTGCAACAGGATGTTGAGGACGTCGGGGTGTGCCTTCTCGATCTCGTCGAACAGCACGACCGAATAGGGCTTGCGGCGGATTTTCTCGGTGAGCTGACCAGCCTCGTCGTAGCCGACATAGCCCGGAGGGGCACCGATAATGCGGGAGACCGAGTGCTTTTCCATGAACTCGGACATGTCGAGACGGATGAGAGCCTCGGGCTGGTTGAACAGATCCTCGGCCAGGCACTTGACCAGCTCGGTTTTACCCACGCCGGTCGGACCGACGAAGATGAATGAAACCGGCTTATGCTTGCCTGAAATGCCCACGCGTCCGCGCCGGATGGCGGCCGAGACGGCGGCCACGGCCTCGTCCTGACCGATGATGCGCTCTTTGATGCGTCCTTCCAGCTCGGCCAGACGTTTGTATTCCTGTTCCCGGATGCGGGAGGCGGGGATTTTGGTCCATTGCTCGATAACACGCGCCAGACTGTCGACCTTCAATTCGGGCGGGCCGTCGCGGGTCAAGTCGTCGAGGTGGTCGCGCAGCTTGATTTCGTGTACCTTCATGTCGGCCAGCGTCTCATAGGTTTCGGGCGAGGTGTCGCTGGACAATTCCTCGCGGCGAATGCGCAGCGCCTCGATTTTGCGGCGCGTCAATTCGGCGGCGTGGATGCTCGGGTTTTTCAGATTCAAATCGGAACAGGCCTCGTCGATCAGATCGATGGCCTTGTCGGGCAGGAAGCGGTCGGTGATATAGCGCTCGGAGAGATAGACGGCCTGACGCGCCACCTCGGGGCTGATGCGTACGCCGTGAAACATTTCGTAGTAGTGGGCAATGCCCTTGATGATCTCCACCGTCTCGTCGATGGACGGTTCGTTGACCGTGACCGGCTGAAACCGGCGCTCCAGCGCGGCGTCCTTCTCGATGTGCTTGCGGTATTCGGCAAACGTGGTGGCGCCGATGACCTGTATCTCGCCGCGCGACAGGGCGGGCTTTAGGATGTTGGCGGCGTTCATGGAGCCTTCGGCATCACCGGCGCCGACCAGGTTGTGTACCTCGTCGATGACCAGAATGATGTTGCCGAGCTTGCGGATTTCCTCGATGAGTCCCTTCATGCGCGACTCGAACTGTCCGCGGAACTGTGTGCCGGCCACAAGCGACGTGAGGTCGAGCAGATAGACCTCTTTGGCAATGAGCTTGCCGGGGACCTCTCCGTCGGCGATGCGCTGCGCCAAACCCTCCGCGATGGCCGTCTTGCCGACGCCCGGCTCGCCGATGAGGCACGGATTGTTTTTTTGGCGGCGGTTCAGGATTTGAACGACGCGCTCAATTTCGGTTTTTCGGCCGACGATGTGATCCAGCTTGTTCTCGCGAGCCTTGTTGGTCAGGGAGATGCAGTAGCTTTCCAGAAACTTTTTCTTGCCGCCGCTTTCCTGCGACTTGTTGACCCGCTCGGTTTCGCGGCTGGCACGACCGGTCTCGGGCGGCGGATCGCCGCTGCCCAGCGTGTTGCCAAACAGACGGTTCAGGAACGGAAAGGTGGCCGTCTTGCCCTCGTCCTCGTCTTCGGAGGGGGTCTCTTCAGCCATCTCGGTCGTAAGCTCGCCTAAACTCCCGAAGGCCTCCATCATTTCGTTGGACAGACCCTCGAGCTCATCTTCGGAAATGCCGAGCTTGCCGATCATATCAACGACCGGTTTGATGCCCAAGTCCTTGGCGCAACGCAGGCAAATGCCCTCGTTCTCGGTTTTTCCGTCTTCAATTTTGGTAATGAACAGAACCGCCACGTTTTTTTGGCAACGGCTGCATAAGGTCGGCTGCATCTTGTTTTCTCCTTTTTCGGTGCGCCGGTCAACCGGCGCTATGGAACAAAGAGCCGGCGCACAGGCCGGCATGAAGAGAGGCGTGTCGGGGGAGGGCTCGGCTCTTCTGTGTCAAACCTCGAGCGCGCCGCGCGGGCAATGAAATAAGTCTAACGCCTTCCGGAAATGCCGCCAAGTCTTGCGTGAGACGACTTGACCTGTTTTCCGGGTGCGGCGCGGCCTTATTTCATTTGCGCGTCGACGAGGCTCTTCTGTTAAAGTCTACATCGAAACCATTCGCAGGGCAAGCGAAAAACAGTGAATTTACAAATCTTTAATAAATACCGCGGCTTTCGAAAGCGCGCTCACACTTCACGGGAAGCAAAACTTGTGTCATCGCGCCGGATTATGGCCCGTTTCCTTTGTCATTCGCGCGCATGGTGCGAAGAAAACGGATCAAGTACAGAATGAGAGCGGACATTGTGATGGCGATGGCTGACGCCACCAAAAGAGTTCGCCATGTTTCGGACATGCCCTCAAACAGCAAGACGACAAAACAGACCACAAAGAAGTAGACGGCCGCTATTTTTCCATAAACGGCGGACGGGGGGACGTCGGCGATTTTTTTGAACTGAATCAGCGCCCCGAGACCCATGCAGCCTTCCTTCAGAGCAAAGGCCAACACAGCCCACCACAGAATGTTGTAGGTGATGGCCAGACAGACCAGCACAGCGCAGGACATCAACTTATCGGCCAGTGGGTCAAGGATGCGCCCCAACTTGGTAACTTTATGCAAGCGGCGCGCCAAATAGCCGTCAAGAACGTCAGAGGCGCACGCCACGGCGTATACAGCGGCAGCCCATGGCCGACCGCCGTCGCAAAAAAACACAATCGGGAACATCGGGGTTAAGGCCAATCGGAACAGAGACAGCACATTGGGCAGATTCACCGCGATTCCTCCACATGTCAATATATCTCTCTACAAAGCTGACGTGGGTTAAAACAGAATGGCGCCAAAGGGGTTGACATTGACCAGCAGACGCAGAATCAACGTGCTGTTGACCCATTCCTGTGGAATAATGATGCCCAAAAAGCGCAGTATCCAGCCGATCACGAACAGAATAATCAGGCCGTGGAAGACACCGAGCGCCAGTCCGCCCCACTTGTCCAGCTTGGGCACCTTTGGAATGGGGACGAGCATGCTGACAAAATGGAGAAGCAGTGTGAGCAGCAGCGCCACAATGATAAAGCCGAACAGAAAGATGATGACCCAACTGAACGTTTCAATAAACACAATCGAAATGGCGGCGCGCGGCGAAAGCTTGGCCTCACCGCCCTGCATAGCGTCCCAGACCTTCTCGGTGAGTCGGTCGGTGACGCCGCCTAAAATACCCAGCTCAGCGAACGCCAGCTTGGATATTTCGGCCACCTCGTCATGCTTTGACGCATCGGGCTGTTTGCCGTATTCCTTGACCGCCGCGCTATAGGCGTCGTCGGCGACCCAGTCCAAAAGCGGCGTGACATTTTCCGACATGGCGCCGGTCAGCGCGTTGCCCATACCCGAGCCCGCCCACAATCCCAGCACGAGGATGAGCACGCCCAGCGCGGTCATAATCAGGCCTTTCCGCTGACCCTGCCAGATGCAGAAGGCCAGCACCAGAAGCAACAGAAGATCTATAATGATGCCAATCAAGATTCCACCTACTTTTCCCGTTTTGCTTGTATCTATAACTTTATCTTACTCTCAGGGGGAGTGCGGGGGACGTTACTCAGTGTAGGCTCTTCGATGTCAAGCCTCGAGCGCGCCGCGCTCGCCAGCGAAATAAGTCAGACGCCTTCCGGAAAAGCCGCCAAGTCTTGCGTGAGACGACTTGCCCTGTTTTCCGGGTGCGGCGTGGCCTTATTTCACCTGCGCGTCGACTCGGCTCTTCGATTCTACGGTCTGAGTACCGCCGTGCCGTTGCTGCTCAGCAGAAGAGCCGATTTGTCGTCGCGTACCAGCATCGCTTGGGCATCGTTTACATTCTTTGTCTCGACCAATACATTCAGCATGTCGTCATACAGAACGGCGGAGCCGCTGCCCAGCATGCCGATATAGCTTCCCTTGGCCGAAAGCGACAGGGGGATGTCTGTGAGCTTCAACTCGGCTTTGGCGCCGGAGGAGTCAATGACAACCAAAGTGCCCCGTGAGCCGCTCGTGGAACGGGACAGAAGCAGCGCCGCAAAGTCTTTCCCACTCAGATCATAGGCGCGCAGCACCTGTGTGTTAAAGGCATAGCTGTTCAGCGAAAGCCCATTGTCGTCGAAAAAATCGAGGCGATCCTCAAACAGAACACAGAATCCGCCTGAATCAAAAAAGTGCGCCTTGTAGGACACAATACCGGCGCTGTCCCGCTGATACAAAGGGGCGCCTGCCGTTTGGTCGTCCAGCGATTGTGCGGTATCCAGCAAGGTGACGCGGCTGCTCAGTTGCTCGCCATTCTGCCCGACCGAGAGAATGAGGAGACGGCCGGCGTCGGGGGAGAGTTGGGCGTCCAAAATGTAGTTTTCGGCCGAGTACCAGTAATATTTTACTTCTTGCTTGGGTGTGTAAACCGTGGCCGTTGATTTATAACCCCGCGCGGAGCTGACCACCACATAGTACCCGTTTTCGTTCATGTTGACAAGGAAAATCGGATTGTCCCACTTTTTTGAGACAACGGCGCGGGCGCCGTCCGAGAGCAAAAAGCTGTCCCCACCGCGGTCATAGGCGACAACGCTGTTTTTTGATGTCGCCAGCGCGGGTTCTTTCAAAGTGACATCCTGGGCAAATCGCTGCTTCCCGGCACGGTCGATGATTACGAACCTGGATTCAGACAACAGGGCCAGCCCGTTTTGAAAGTCCCTGTATTCGGACAGCATGTAGTCATCATATGAAAAAGCGCTCGACTCGGTTTCGTCGGAGGCGAACGGCGCGCGAATCCAGGAGAGCAGATCGGCCACCGTCCGGGCATCGATCTGATCCCTGTTGACGACGAATGCGATGACGCCGCCAACCACCAAAACAAAAATCGCCATATAGAGGACAATCCGAAAGCGCCGAAACGCCTTGCGGATGGGCGTGTTGGCGGGTTTCGACCGGATCGGCGTGATTTTCTTTTCGGTGTTGTTCATGACTTCATCCTCGCGTGTCGGCGCGTATTGTGCCGCCCATCCTATCCGGCGCTGGCTATCCTGCTGTTCTATGGTAACGATGGATCCCCGTGGAACGCATTCGATCAAAAGTTTATCAGGGCTACAGCTCGGGAAAGCAGCCGCCGCGCAACGCGTCGGGCGGCCAGGGCAGCAGCCCCTCGTCGTACCACACGCCGGTCATGTACAGCCCCTGCGGCGGTGCGGTCGGCCCTGCGGCGGTACGGTTTTTGCCCTCCAGCAGCCGGGTCATGTCGTCGGGCGCGAATTTGCCGATGCCGACGTACAGTAGGGTGCCGGTAAGGGCGCGCGCCATGTTGTACAGAAACCCGTTGGCCGCGAAGTGGAAGGCCAGTCGGTCGCCGCGCGACTCCATCCGGCAGTTGTATAGCGTGCGAACGGTATTCTTGATGTCGGTGCCCTGTGTTCGGAAGGCGGCGAAATCGTGCGTACCCTCCAGCAGGCGGCAGGCCGCCTCGATGGCGGCGCGGTCGAGTGCGGCGGGATAGAAATAGGCGCGGTCGTGCAAAAGCGGGTCATACATCCGGTTCTCTACCCGGTAGGAATACTGCTTTTTGCGGCAGCAACGAATGGCGCCGAAGTCGTCCGGCACGGCGGCCGCCTCGATGAGCGTTACGTCCGGCGGCAGAAACGGGCGTACGGCCAACGGCAGACGGCTAAGCGGAATGGTGGTGGACAACCGCGCCGAGGCTACATAGGTCAGGGCGTGTACACCGGCGTCGGTGCGGCCGCATCCGTGGAGGGTGACCCGGTGACCCACTGTCCTCTCCAGGATGTTCTTGACCGACTGTTCGACCGTGCGTTCGGTTTTTTGCATTTGCCAGCCATGAAAACCGGAACCCAGATAGCGAAGATGGAGGGCGATGTTGCGGGACCCGTGGGGCGCGTCGGGCAGCGCTTTCATGTCTACCACCCCCACGTCCTCAGCACAATCACGGCCGCGGTCAGGCCCGCGACCAGTCCGGCGGCGGCGGCATCAACACGGGTATAGTGCAGCACACGCAACCGGGTGCGGCCCTCGCCGCCGTGATAACAGCGGCATTCCATGGCCACGGCCAGATCGTCGGCGCGGCGGAAGGCCGAAATGAACAGCGGTACCAGCAACGGCACCAGCGCGCGCGCGCGGCGGAAAATGTTGCCCGACTCGAAGTCGGCCCCCCGCGCCTTTTGGGCGTTCATGATCTTTTCGGTCTCCTCCAGCAAGGTGGGGATGAACCGCAGCGCGATGGTCATCATCATGGCCAGCTCGTGCACCGGCAGCCGAATTTTGGCCAGCGGTTTGAGCAGACGCTCGATGGCGTCGGTCAGCTGAATGGGCGACGTGGTATAGGTGAGCAGGAAGGTGCCGGCGATCAGCATGATGATGCGCACCACCATGTATCCCGCCGCGATAAGACCCTCCTCGGTGATCTGGATGAACCAAATCGTAACCAGCACGTGGCCGGGGGTGTAAAACATGTTGAGCAGGCCGGTGAAGATGAGAATGAACAAAACGGGGCGCAAGCCGCGCAGGATAACGCGCAGCTTGATCTCGGACAGCGCGATGGACAGCGCCAGCCAGACGAACATAATGCCGTACGTGACCGGGCCGCGCGCCAGAAACAGCACGATGATGTAGACAAAGGTCAGCACCAGTTTGGCGCGTGGATCCATGCGGTGCAGGATCGACTTCCCGGGGAAGAACTGCCCCAGCGTGACATCACGTATCATGGCGGCTCCTTTCTGTGCGTGCGCGCAGCAACGCGTCGCACACCTCGGACACCGACAGAGACGCGGGGTCGACGGGCAGCCCCAGCGTATGCAGCCGGGCGGCCAGCGCGGTGATGACCGGAACGGCCAGACCGATGCTCTCCAGCGCGGCGGGGTCGCGGAAAATTTCGCGCGGCGTCCCCACCCGGGAGACGCGGGCGTGGTCGAGCACGACGACGCGGTCGGCCAGCCGGGCCACCTCCTCCATGCTGTGGGAGACGTAGAGGATGGCCGCGCCGCTTTGGGAATGGTACTTGCGGATGTGTCCCAATATTTCATCCCGTCCGGCCGGATCCAGTCCGGCGGTCGGTTCGTCGAGGATCAGAACTTCAGGGCGCATGGCCATGACGCCGGCAATGGCGACGCGGCGTTTCTGCCCGCCCGAGAGATCGAAAGGTGACTTTTCGGCGATGTCGGACGGGAGCCCGACAAAGTCGAGCGCGTCGCGGACAGCGGCCTGAATGTCCTCGTCGGACAGCTTCATGTTGCGGGGGCCGAAGGCGATGTCTTTGCCGACCGTCTCCTCAAACAGCTGGTACTCGGGGTATTGAAAGACCAATCCGACTTTGTGCCGGAGCGCGCCGATCTCCTTGGGGCGTTCCCAGATGTCCTGACCGTTGAAGCACACCGTGCCCTCGACCGGTTTCAGCAAACCGTTCAGGTGGGCGATCAGCGTGGACTTGCCCGAACCGGTATGGCCGATCAATCCGACAAACTCGCCGGGATAAATCTCCATATCGATGCCGTCCAGCGCGCGCCGCATGAACGGGGTGTTGGCGCCGTATATGTGGGAGACGTTTTGAAGCTGCAAAATCGGCGTCAAGGGCGGGTGTCCTCCTGTTCAGCCGCCGACGTTCAATCGGCAGGCGGGTTCGGCGCGTTTACCCAAGCGTTTTGGATGGCCTGAGCACAAGGCTCCAGCTCAAGAAGGTTGAAGGGCAGTTCAAACCCATGCTTCCGGAGCTCGTACAGAAGCTCGGTGGTCTGCGGAACAGCCAGACCGAGACGGTTTAATGTTTCCACCTGAGAAAAAATATCGCGCGGCGCGCCGTCCAGAACAATCTTGCCGTGATCCATAACCAGAACGCGGTCGGCGTCGGCGGCTTCGGACATATGGTGCGTAATCAGCACCACGCCGATGCCGCGTTCGCGGTTGAGCTTGCGGACGGTCTGCAGCACCTCGCGGCGGCCGACCGGGTCGAGCATGGCGGTCGGTTCGTCGAGCACCAGCACGCGCGGTTCCATGGCCAGCACCCCGGCGATGGCCACCCGCTGCTTTTGGCCGCCAGACAGCCGGTGCGGCGCGTGTTCGCGGTATTCGTACATGCCCACCTCACGCAGCGCGTCGTCGACGCGGCGGCGGATGTCGGGCTGGGGAACACCCAGGTTTTCAAGGCCGAAGGCCACATCCTCCTCCACCACGGTGGCGACCAGCTGGTTGTCCGGGTTTTGGAAGACCATGCCCACCAGACGGCGCACGGCCAGCCAGTTTTCCTCTGGCGTCGTGTCGATGCCCTGTACCGTAACAGTGCCCTCGGCGGGCTGGAGGATGGTGTTCATGTGCTTGGCCAGCGTGGATTTGCCCGAGCCGTTGTGCCCGATGACGGCCACGAAATCGCCGTCGTATATGTTGAGCGATACCCCGTCCAGCACACGGGTGTTCTCCTCGTCCTGGGGGTATACATAGCTCACATTGTCAAACGTTATCAAACACTCCATCGCGCCGACGCTCCACACGGTAAAATCAGGCCCGTTTCGCGCACGGGCAAACCCAGTTCCTCGGCGCTCGCCCGCCCGCCCAGCTTGGGCACCAGCAGCGTTTGCAGAAGGTAGGCCAGCGTTCCGGCCGACAGGCCGGTGGTGTAGGTGTTGAGCAGGACAAAACGGGGCGTGTCCGACAGCACACCGAGACACAGAGACAGAAAATCGAACAGATCGTCCTCCAGTTTCCAGACCTGACCGGTGGGGCCGCGGCCGTAGGAGGGCGGATCGAGAATGAGGGCGTCGTACGTCTTGCCGCGCCGGATTTCACGGGACACAAAGGCTTTGCAGTCGTCAACGATCCAACGGACGGCGTCGGGCGACAGCCCGCACAGGGCGGCGTTTTGCTTGGCGTGGCTCACCATGCCGCGGGCCGCGTCGACGTGGGTGACCTTGGCACCGGCTTTGGCGGCGGCCATACTGGCCGCGCCGGTGTAGGCAAACAGGTTGAGTACCTGCAGCGGACGTCCCAGTGCTTTGGCGCCGCGGTTTACCTCATCGGCGATATAGTCCCAGTTGACAGCCTGTTCGGGGAACAGCCCCATATGCTTGAAGTTCATCGGTTTGATGAGGAAGATGAGATCTTTGTAATCGATGGTCCAGGTTTCGGGGAGTGTGTGCTCCGTCCAGTGCCCGCCGCCCGATTCGGAACGGAGGTAACGCGCGTCGGGGCTTGCCCAGCGCGTGTGACGGCGCGCGGTTTTCCATACGGCCTGCGGGTCGGGGCGTACCACATGGTAGGAACCCCACGACTCAAGCCGTTCGCCGCCGCCGCAGTCGAGCAGCGCATATTCCGACCAACCGTCGGCCAACCACATCCGGGTGTCCTCCCGTCCTTTGCCTCTTCGCCATAGAGAGGTTATTATACACCATCAGGGGTGCGGAGGCAACCTCGGGTGCGGGAGCGGGGTTCGACGTAAAAAACGCCGTCCATTGCGAAGGATCCCTCGACATGGCCGGGGAATCCTTCGCGAAGTGCGTTTTGGTAATTATCTCCCTTGTATCTCTTCACACAGTAAGACAACCATTTTGGCCGCCTCGGCGCGGGTCAGCGTGCCGCGCGGATCAAAGCGCCCCCCGGGCTTTCCGCTGATGATTCCGCCGGACCAGAGCGCATTCACCGCCTCTCGGGCGTCGGCCCGGATGGTATCCGCATCGGCGAAGCTCACATTCTGGCCGCGAGGCAGCTCGGCTTCCAGCAGGGACAGGAGCCGATAGAGGACGAGCGCGGCGTCCTGCCGCTGAATGTCGCGGCCCGGTGCAAACTCGTTGCCGCCCACGCCGCGCACAAGATCGAGCGACGCGGCAGTCTCGATCATCGGTTGCGCCCAGTGATTGCTCACATCCTCAAAACCAAGCGCTTGATGATCTTCGGGGGACTTGAGGTCAAAGGCGGTCACCATCATCTTGACGAACTCGGCGCGTGTGACCGGCCGGTCGGGCTGGAAGGTGCCGTCAGGCAGTCCGTCGATGAAGCCATATGTCACAGCTCGCTCAATGTATTCCGCGATCCAATGGCTTTCCGTGTCGGGGAAGGTGGACGGGTCGGCGATGGGAATGTCGGGGTCGGGAACGACCACCACCGGATTTCCTCCATTCGAGTCGGGTGTGCCGCCAAAATCGGTGGCGCTGACCACGGCAAAGGCGCTGTTGTTGGCTGTGTCGTTCTCTCCGACAACGGGTTCGGCGACCGCGTACAGAGCCCGAATGGCCTGTTCGCCAAAGGCAAAGTCGTTTTTACGAAGGTCGAGGATCAAAACGGTCTGCTCACCGGCCGGAAGGTTGTCGATTTGCGTGTGCGCCAGGATCTGCCCGTCCGGGGTGTCGCGATGAAGCGCCAGCGCAAACCCGGAGGCCGCGTTGTATCCTGTGTTGCCGACCGTGACCTTCAGCGCCGGGGTTCCATTGTGATCGACCAGAACGGCCTCGGTAACCGTGAGATCGGGCGCGCCGACCGCGAGCGTCACTCTGTTGCTGCTGCCCACGGCATTCTGGCCGCCGGCGGGGTGGACGCGGACGGTGATGTCCTCGCCGTCCCAATCCTCCGGCAGCGCGGCGTCAACCACAAAACCGGCCGACCGGCCCGCGCCCACAAATTCCGTGAGCGGCAGTGTAGCGAAGGGTTCTTCGCCGACGCGCGCCAGCGTCACCGACAGACCGTCGGACGGAAGGAGGCCGCCGTTTTCGACGCTTAGCCCGAGGGACAGCGTTCCACCGGGGGCGGCCTGACCGGCGTCAAAGAACACCTGATCCGACAGGACGAGCCGTATGCCCGACCGGTACGAAGCGGTGTAGAGGGAGGGTTGGCCGTATGCCGCGCCCGCGCCGGTTGTGTCTGCTTTCTGTCCGGCAAACACAAGCCGCAGCGCGCCGTCGGCGTCGATAAAGCCGTTGGCGTTCGATACGTTCAAATCTTCCTGCGTGATGGGAACAACGGCACCCCATCTGCCGGCCAGGTCAAGCATTGAAACCATCAGTTGCGCGCCCGCGCCGTCCGACCTCTCGCAGACGATGGCCCGCGCGCCGTCGTTGTCCTCGAGGACGCGGAAACGTCCCGAGGGCAAGCCGCCCAGTTCGTCGCCGATCAGCGTTTCGATGGCGGGATGGTCAAGATCACTCAGGCAAACCAGTTGACCGTCCCGGTACCAATACAGCGTTTCTCCGGCAAACACCGCCGACGTGTCGATCGACTCGTCGTTGGTCAGCCGGGTTTCGGTTCCCGCCCGGAGCATGAAGAGCTCCCCGGTGCGCTCCATAGATTCTGGATCGCCGATGGCGAAGACAAGTGTGTATTGCCCGTTGAGATAGGCCGACGTGAGATCGGTGACGTTGGGCAGCTCCTCGGCCAGGACAACCGGCTCGCGCCAGCCGCCGCCATCCCGTATCGCGCTGTGGATGCTGATGAGCGGACAGGCGTCGTCGCCGCTCAAGCCGTAGAAGATTTCGTTTTCACTGTTGGACACCCACGAGACGGTAAGCTCGCCGTTGTTGGCGGCCAGTGTGGGCAGCATGTCGAGCATGCGCGTGCCGTCCTGACGTGCCGATACGTTCTTTGCCTCGCCGAAAGTATCGGACGTACAGTCATAGGCTATCACGGCGATGTCCATCGACCGGCACATGGACAACAGATCGTCTGCCGCGGTCATCTCTCGGTCGCCGTTCATCCACGCGATATAGACCGTGTCGCCGTCGCGCAACAGCGTCGGGACAAAGTCGGGCGTTCCGTCGTCGTGTACCGGCGCGGGCGTAGACCAGGCCGCGCCGTCGTAGACCGAGTACATCAGCAGGGCGCGGTTTTGGTCGTCACGTCCGGCGTCCTCGTCTACCCAGACAAGCATCTGTTTGCCGCCGGGCAAGGAGACGAGCTGCGGCCGGGCCTCCTCAAAGACGTTGGTTTTGAATTCTTTGGCCGTCAAAGGTTCTGTGCTGGCCATCAGACGTGCGGCGGGACGGTTGGCGACAAATTGCGAGGGTTCGGCGGCGCGCGGGGTCAGGGTGAAGTCGTTGGCGACGCTCGCCGGCATCCGTCGTAATGTGTCCTTCTCCGGCCACTCTTTGAGAGGGTATTCATATTTGGCCGTGTACATCAGCGCCTGCAATTTGCCCCATGCGCTGACCTTGAAGGAGGGCTTCGGCAGAAGCCCGGTCTGCGGGAGCAGCCATGCGAGTTTCCCCTCGGCCTCCAGACCGACGGTGGCGGTGGCGACATTGACGATGCCAAGGCCTCCGCCAACGGAACCGGTAACCTTAATATCAAACTCGCCCGACAGATCCAGCTGATGCTCCCTCGTCATGTCGGTGATTTTAACTTTTAATTCCACGCCGCCCTCAATGCTGGTGGGGAAGACGACCGGGATCGGAACAGGACCCCAAAAGAACAAGAAGCTATAGGTTTTGGAAACGGACATCTCGGCCGCGCCAATGATGCCGCTGTCGCTGACATACATGCGCCCGCTTTCGTCGATAATGCCCTCCAAATAGCCCACAACGCTCATATTCAGATTTTGACCGATGAAACCGGCTTTCTTTTTTTCGGGCTTCCACAGCGTTGTTTTGTTGAGAGCCGCACCGAACGCCTCTATGCTCTCGGCCGCGGCGTCGGTGAGCTTGTTGACATAGTTTTTGAGCAGTGAAAAATCGGCCATGATTCTCTTCTCGTCTTTGGGAACGCCATCCCATGGCGTGTCGGAATAACCGATGGTGGCGATGAACTTTTTGCCGCCTTCCAGTGTCTCGAGTTTGAGTTCGACGCCGGGTACGCTGAAGTCGTAGGTCACATCTCCCAGCCCCGGGATCGTGGCCGGCGGCGTGACACTCGGCATGCTGAAGTTGATTTTGTTGCCGACCTGTGTTGTGTGGCCGCCCTCATTGACGGGTTTGGGCGGTACATCCGGCTTCAGGTAGAGCACCCCGTTCCGGTTCAGGAAGGCGTATTTCATGGTCTCGGTCACATAGCCCGGTGCGCTGACGGTGACGAGCTTGTTATAACCGGGGCGGGCTTTGGTCACGGCCAGGCCGTCGTTGCGCGTGGTTACGGTCCAGTCGGGCGTTGTGAGTTTTGCGCCCGGCAGCGGAACGGTTTCGCCGTCTTTTATGGTATAGATCAGGATGTTGCCTGTTTTCTCGACAATTTCGGCCGGGGGAATGGGATTGTAAAAGTCGAAGATAATCTCGACCTGCTCACCGGAGCCGCGGCTGATATGATCTCTCAGATAGTACGAGAGGTCCTCCTTGAGCTGATCTTCCTCAAACACATAGATATACCTGAGGAGCACCGACTCGCCCGGGTTGATTTGGGAAATGGACACCTCCGTGTCGGACTTGAATGTCACAGAGGTTGACGCCATATGTATTTTGTATCCCGAGAAGCGCCCGCCCTCCATGGAAAAGTCGAGATTGTAGACGGGCTCGGCCGAGTCGTTGACCCAGAGAAAATCAATGACGTAGTCCACGCCCTTATACGCCGTGCTGGCGGCCTTGACATACAGCTTGAGATTCTTTGCGCCGTTCACGACGACGGGCGTATCGGTCTCAAAGCGCTTTTTGATTTGCGCGCCGTCGCTGTATTGCCCGGTGACGGTGGCGCCGATTTGATACTCGCCCGGCACGTCGCCCCGCACAATCCATTTGGCGCTGCCTTCTCCACCGCCGCCGGGAATGCCGCCGATGTCCACCTTCAGACTCTGCTCCTTCTCGGTCGGCGCGAGCGACAGTCCTTCCGGCAGATCAAGCTGCGCGGTGAGCGCTACGACGTCACTGCCAGTTGGCGCCTGGTTGATCAGACTGAGCTCCACCTCGAAGAATTCCTTGGTCCAGTGGGACAAACCGTTGATTTTCAGGAGGGCGACGCTGGGCGGGGTGCCGGGGGTTCCGGGTATGGTGACCGTGATGACCGAAAAAAGCTTGGGATCGTAGCCCTCTCCGTCTACCCAATTGGCCTCGAAAAGCCGTTCAATTTTTTGCTGACCCCACGGGTCGTCCGGGTCATTGGGATCGTCCGGGTTTCCGGTATACGCCCACGTTTTATACGTATAGCTCTGTGACCCCGTGGATCCGGGATTGGCTACCGTAATTTCGATTTCGTACTCCCAAACATACTTGTTTTCCATGGCTTCCAAATCGATACCGGCCTCGATGATCTCCTCGATGGTCAGCTGCCTCACGGTGACCTTGCCGTCGAGGGAGGAGGCGTCGGTCAGCGTCGCTCTGCACCGCAGTTCGGTGTCGCCGCCGTCCGGTTCGGCTACTTTATACGTGCCGGTTTCCATGCCGTCCTTGTAGATCCATACCTCTTTGTCGCCGGTGGGGTTGACGGCGATGTTGACCATACCGTCGCTGTCGGTTACGACCGGCGGCAGCTCGACGCCGCCGTCGATGACAATGACGGTGGCACCCGTGACGGGCTGGCCGCCGCCGTCGCGAGCGGTCACAACCAGATTGATTTTTTTGCCCTGCGCGTACACGGTGACCGAATGTTTGGCCGTGCCGACGTTGCCCTGCCGGTCGGTGACGGTCAGCGTGACGGTATACTGTCCGGGGGTACTGTAGTTGTGCCGGGCGAAAACACCCGAAGCGGCGGCCGCTCCGTCGCCGAAGTTCCAGGAGAGCGAAGCGATGCCGTCGTTGTCGCTTGAACCG
>JAVBPF010000039.1:0-11876 GCA_031549735.1 Oscillospiraceae bacterium | reverse complement strand
TTTTCTGTATTCTTCATAAACTTACTTTAAAGCAAACAGCGAGGTTGGTAAACCCTTTTGGGGACCCAACCTCGCTGTTTTTTTCAGGTGCGCTTATTCTGCAACGCACCCTTCTCTTATCTTGTATCCCTAAAACGCGTGATGCAGCAATCCAGACTCAGTGTAAACGCCTATGGCTTGTCTGTCGTGTAAAGTACATCCTCTTTACTCCGCTCGCCGCGCCACCAGCCGATAAATCGGCAACCCCTGCTCGGAAAACCGTGTCTCATACTCGGTCATGATGTCGTCGCCCGGATAGCTCTCCTCGTGATGCCAGTCGGTCGAGGAAAACAGAATGGTAAACCCGTGCGCCGCCAGCTCCTCCTGAGAGAACGAAAACAGCCCCTCGTTGTCGGTCTTGAAATGAATCTCACCCTCCGGCGCCAGAATGCGATGATAGCGCGCCAAAAAGTTGTGGTGGGTCAATCGGCGCTTGGCCTTCTTGCCCGACGACCAGGGATCGCAGAAGTGGATGTGCAGCCGTGACACCTCACCCGGCGCGAACCATTCCTCAATGTGTTCAATGTCGTCGCCGATGCAGCGCAGGTTGGTAAGCTCCTGCCGGGCGGCACGCTCCATCGACATCAGCAGCACTTCCTTGACCCGTTCGCAGCCCACAAAAAAGGCCTCGGGGCGTCTCCGCGCCGACTCGATCAAATAGGATCCCTTCCCGCAGCCAAGCTCCACAATCAGCGGCGCGCCGGAGGCAAACTGCTCGGCCCATTGTCCCCTGCGCTGTGCCGGCTCATGCTCCAAAAAAGCGCCGACCGCTTCCCATCGACGCTCGAAGTTCTTTTTTTTTCTCACTCTCAAGAACAAAACCTCCGCAATCTGACGCCTGCCGGGACAGGACGCTCTGTGTATATCCGCACAGGCCTCCGGGCAAGTTAAGCCGAAGATCTGCCCTGATAATAGGCACATATAAGAACAGGAGTGAACACACTATGGCCAAAGCCGGAATGCGCCGTCCCGATCCCAGCCAGCCGCACGGGACTGAAAGCAACAAGAAGCAAAAGTTCCCGAAAAACGACGCGCCCCCCGTTCCCGAGATCCAGGGCAAAAAGAAATCTAAATAGCGGGAGCACAGGATGACCGTCAGGCAAACGCAAGCGCGTCAGGCGTGTCAGACCCCAAATTACAGACAGAAATGCTGTTTCGACGATTATGACTATTTGTCATTTCGTCCGATCCGCACAGACGGCCACTTGGTAAACGATGACCAATTAAGACATGGTGATCCGGCGAGAATTTTTGCGCGCTGGCAAGACGCACAAACGAAGGAATGCTTTGTGCCTTTCTTAGAAGAGCCGAGTCGGCCCATAGGTGGAATAAGAAATCGCAGAGCCTGAAAACCAAGAAATCGGCTCTTGCGCAACCAGTTTCTGCTTTCAGGATCGGAGATGGCTTATTTCACCGGCCATGGGACACGCTTGAGGCTTGACAAGTTTTTGCAACGAAGTCAGGGTGTAAAAGGCCGGCGAAGCACCGTGCCGTATTGATCAGCGGTTACCTAGGCAAGCCGCATGCTGATGTCCAGCGTCTTGACGCTGTGTGTCAGTGCGCCGACCGAGATATAGTCAACTCCGGTCTCGGCCACCTCGGCCAGGTCGCGAGAGCCCATGTTGCCGGAGGCCTCGGTCAGCGCCCGTCCCGCGATGAGTTCAACCATCTCACGCATTGACGCGGTTTGCATGTTGTCCAGCATAATGATGTCGGCTTGCGCGCGGAGCGCCTCCTCGACCTCCCGTCGGCAGGCCGTCTCCACCTCGACTCTGAGCGTATGCGGCACGGCGCGCCGCGCCGCCTCCACAGCCGGGAGGATGCCCCCGGCGGCCACAATATGGTTGTCCTTAATGAGGACGCCGTCGGACAGGTTCATACGGTGATTGACGCCGCCGCCCACCCGGACGGCGTATTTTTCGAGCGCGCGCCATAGCGGTGTGGTTTTGCGCGTGTCGGTGATGCGCGCCTTCGTGTGCGCGACCGCCTCGACGGCCCGCCGCGTGGCCGTGGCGATGCCGGACAGCCGCCCCAAAATGTTGAGCGCGGTGCGCTCCCCCATCAAAACAGCATGCGCCGACCCGCTCAGCTCGGCAAACACCTCACCCTCCGTCACCATGTCGCCGTCGTGAAGCACGGCGCGGAAGGCAACCGACGGATCCAGCAGTGCGAACACACGCGCCGCTAAGTCAAGCCCGCACAGGAGCCCCGCCTCCTTGGCGCGTATAACGCCGCCGACCGTGTGGCCGGACGGAATCAACCGCTCGGTGGTCACATCGCCGGTGCCGATATCCTCGGCCAACGCTCGGCGCAAAAAATCGTCGTACATCAGATGATTCATCACAAGCACCTGCCAAACCCCAAAATCTCATCGTTTTCGTCAAGCAATTTTCATTGTCGTGTCTGTAAAGCATCATCGCTGCTCACATCTTCGCGGTAGTGAGCGCCCACGCTTTCCTTCCGCTGAAGCGCCGCCTCCAGAATAAGCTGCGCCACGGTGGCCAGGCCAAACGTTTCCCAGTGCGCCTGCGTCGGCAGCTCGGCGGTTTCGAGCAGCGCCACCAGCGCCCCCAGTTCGGCGCACCCCTCGGTAAGCCCCTGTGTGGTGCGAATCACGCCCGCGCAACGGTTGGCCGTCTGCACGATCCGCGCGCGCAGCAGCTCAGGCGGGATTTCAAGCGTACGCAGCGGCGCGGTTCTGTCCTGTATCGGCCGCAAGACCGGCGGCCGGGCGTTGTCGTTGATGTGCCGGGCCGCGCGCCGTCCGAACACAAGACACTCCAGCATGGAGTTGGAGGCCAGCCGGTTGGCGCCGTGCACACCGGTCGAGGCCACCTCGCCGCAGGCATACAGTCCCGGTACCATCGTCTGGCCGTAAAGATCGGTGGCAAGCCCACCCATCAGATAGTGCTGTACAGGGCGCACCGGAATATAGTCGTGCGAAATATCGAGCCCGCGCCGCAGACAATGCCCCACAATGGTGGGGAACCGTGTCGCCAGCACGTCGTAGGGCTTCATGGTGATGTCCAGAAAGACATGGGGGCTGTGTGTACGCAGCATCTCCCTTGTGTTGGCACGCGCCACAATGTCACGGGGCGCCAGCTCGGCCATCGGGTGTACGCTGTCCATATAGCGCTCGCCGTGAATGTTGCGCAAAAGCGCCCCCTCGCCGCGCAGCGCCTCGGAAATAAGGAAGGCCGAGCCCTCCTCCGCCGGATCATAGAGGGCGGTTGGGTGGAACTGAATAAACTCCATATGACGCGCCGTTGCCCCTGCCCGCACGGCGGCGGCCAGCCCCTCGCCGGTCGCCACGGCCGGATTGGTAGTACGGTTGCCGTAGACCTGACCAATGCCTCCGCTGCACAGCACAACGGCGGCGGCGGCCACCTGTAAAAATCCGTCGTCTCGATAGAGCAGCACGCCGTCGGTCGTGCCTTCATGCGTCGTGATGTCGACCAGAAAAGTTCGCTGCAGGATGCGGATGTTGGGATGCGTACGCGCGATGGCGGCCAATACCTTGACCGTCTCCCGACCGGTGGCGTCACCGCCGGCGTGCACAATGCGGTTGCGGGTGTGCCCGCCCTCGCGAGTGATCTCCAGCTCTCCGGCCTCGTCGAGATCAAAGGGCACCTGCCGGGACACCAGATCGGCAATGGCCGCCGGGCCCTCGTCGACCAGAACCGACACAGCGGCTTCATCGCACAAGCCCGCGCCCGCGGCCAATGTATCGTCAAAATGGATGGTCGGGGTATCGTCACGCGAGATAGCGGCGGCAATGCCGCCCTGCGCCAGCCATGAGTTGCTCTGCAGAACATCCTCCTTGGTCACCAGCAGGCACCGCAGCGACTCGTCAATGTTGAGCGCGGTATAGAGCCCGGCCATGCCGCAGCCCACAACAACCACGTCGGTCTCCAGCGTTTCGCCAATCGGCGCGCCGCTGGGCCAGAGGGTTCTTCTCATCCCATTGTCCTTTCTGTTCAGCTTCCCAACGCCACCATGCGCGCCAGCGCCTGCCGGGCAGGTTCCGCCACACACTCATCCACCTGTACGGCCTCTCGCCCGGTATGCAGCGCGTGCAGCAGGTCGGCCATCCGTGTCTTTTTCATGTTCGGACAAATAAAGCGGTCATGCAGCAGGAAGAAGGTCTTGTCGGGACACAGCGTCTTGAGGCGCTGAACGACGCCCTCCTCGGTGCCGATGATAAACGTTCGGTGTGTCGATTCGGCGGCCCACTTGAGAATAGCGGCTGTCGAGCCGATGAAATCGGCCAGCGCCAGCACCTCGGCACGGCATTCGGGGTGTGCCAGAAACGGTGCGTCCGGGTGCGCCGCCTTGGCCGCATGCGCCATGTCGGCGGTCACATAGTCGTGGATGGGGCAATAGCCCGGATAGAGAATGATGTTCTTTTCGGGCAGCTGCCCGGCCACATAAGCGCCCAGATTTCGATCGGGCAAAAAAAGAATGTCCCGCTCGGGCAGCGCCCGGGCGATGGTCACCGCTGAGGAGGAGGTACAGCAGACGTCGCTTTGTGCCTTGACCTCGGCCGAGGAATTGACATAGCACATCACGGCAGCATGGGGATGCCGACGCCGAAGCGCCTCCACGTCCTCCGCCGTCACCATGTCGGCCATCGGACAACCCGCATCGGGCGCGGGCAGTAGCACCGTTTTGTCCGGCGCGAGCAGCTTGGCCGATTCGGCCATAAAGCGAACGCCGCACAGCACGATCACGCGGTGGTCGGTCTGTGCCGCAAAGCGCGCCAGCTCAAAGGAATCGCCCACCTGATCGGCGACGTTCTGAATGTCCATGGTCTGATAGTAATGCGCCAGAATGACGGCATCCTGCTCCGCCGCCAACCGCCGGATTTCATCGTGCATAATATTCCTCCCGATAAAAGGAAAGGCCGCCGTTACGCACGGACGGCTTGGTTCCGTTTCCCGCCGGGATCTCTGAAAAAAGTTTCCCACACGCCTGGTACTGAGTGCCACCCCACCACAACACGACGGCGAGTGCTGACAAGGGGCGCGACACAGCCGCGCCCCGAATGAATCTCAAAAAGGGTCAGTGCTCGCAGTGGTCGTGTCCGCAGTCACATTCGACATCAAACTCGAGGTGTTCCTTGCATTGGGGACAGTGGATGCCCCCGGCCTCGATCATGTCCTCGTCGAGAACGATCTCCTCGCCGCAACTCGGGCAGCGCACCTCGTACAGCGTCTCGTCCTTCGCTTTTTCCATGATGGCGGCCATGACTTCGGGTCCCATGCGTTCGATCACAACGTCGAGCGCCTCGCAGATGCCCTCCACGTCGCCCTCGACATCCTCAATCTGCTCCTGCATTTCGGCCACTTCGGCCGACAGCGCGGTCAGATCGCGTTCGGCCGATTCGCCGGCCTGCGTCCACGCCCCGGCCTCGACCGCCAGATCATCCAGCAAGTCGACGACAGCAAGCAACACCTTGTTTTCCGGCTTGTCCGCGTCCAGCTGTAACCCTTCGGCCAATCCCTTGACATAACCGATCTTTTGCAAAAATTCCATAATTCCTCCCGCGCCATAGGCGTGCAGACAGTCCTACCCTTTAGCTCGCTCCATCTCCCTATTCTTTCGCAAAGAATAAAGAAAAAGATTAACCTTTGGCTCGCTCCATATACTCGCCGGTACGCGTATCGACGCGGATGAACTCGCCCTGGTTGACAAAGATGGGCACACGAATAACCGCACCGGTTTCCAGGGTGGCGGCCTTGGTCACGTTGTTGGCCGTATCGCCGCGGGCGCCCGGCTCGGTCTCGGTGACCTCCAGCTCGACAAACACGGGCGGCTCGACGTTGAACACGCTGCCCTTGTAAGATACAACTTTGCACACCATGTTTTCCTTGACAAACTTGAAGTCGTCGCCCACCGTGCTGTGGTTGACCGGCATCTGTTCAAAGGTCTCATTGTCCATAAAGTAGTAAAAATCGTCGTCGGCGTAGAGATACTGCATATCCCGGCGCTCAACATACGCGTTTTCAAACTTCTCGGTCGGGTTGAAGGTTTTTTCCACCACACCGCCGCCAATGACATTTTTCAGCTTGCAACGCACGAAAGCCGCGCCCTTGCCCGGCTTGACATGCTGGAATTCAACCACCTGCATTACCTGTCCGTCCATTTCGAACGTCACACCATTGCGGAAATCGCCCGCCGTTACCATAAAAACACTCCTGACTGTTCAAACTTCACCCCGTTATTGTACCTGAGGAGCAGGGGTTTGGCAAGGAAAAAATCAAAAGGGGCGGTTTCATGCGCTAGCCGCCCTTCGAATCTTCTCTATTAAGAGCTTCGATCCATCTCATTCATGAATCAGGGCCGCCCACTGCTCACTGGACATAGGTATGAAGGCACGTTCCAAAGTACCATAGGCAATTCGAATCGTCTCTGCGCCATACAGCTCACCGTCAATCCTTTCCCCGTCCTTATACAGCGCAAAGTGTCCATCCGCCGTCGTAAAATAGATGGATTTTGAGTTGGTTACAATAAAGACATCTCTGTTCTCATAGAGAAGCGAAAAGTCGATTATACAGTCGCGCCTATCGCCATACCCTCGAACCAAAACGTATTCAGCTTCCGGTTCGTCTTCCAAATATCTCAGGGGTTTTCGATTTACAATATCCGGATAATCATTCGGATCGTCTGAAAAATAGGTGTAGGTCAGCGTGCGAAATATGGGATCAGAAAAATACGCGAGACAAAAAACAACCGCTAGACTAACTACAATGATGATGGCTTTTCTGGTGTTCCTTTTCATCCCTTCAGCCGCTCCCACTTACTCCTTATCCGCTCCCCGCGCGCGCGCGTCTCGGCCTCGTCCAGCATAAAGGCCTCACCCTGTTCCACCAGCGCGTCGCCTGTTTTGACACCCGGCGGCAGCAAATCCCGGCGCACCTGCCTAGACCGCCGCTCATCCGAAACAAGCACGGCCCAGTCCTCTTCAAACCGGTCGACAACCCAAAACATGCTTTACCGCTCCTCAAAAAAGGTGATGTTCACCCCGTCGCTGACACTGGTGATCGTACCGGACAGGTCGGTGCGATAGACCGTGACGCCCTGCTTCTGAAGCGTCTCCAGCGTCTCCTTGTGCGGATGTCCGTAAGAGTTGCCCGCGCCGCAGGAAATGACGGCGTATCGGGGCGAAACCGCCTGCAGGAACGCCTTACTGGTTGAAGTGCGCGAGCCGTGGTGCCCGACCTTGAGCACCGTGGCTCGCAGGTCGGCGCCGCTGTCCAGGATATCCTGCTCGGCGATCCGCTCGGCGTCGCCGGTCAGCAAATAGGACGTTTGGCCGAAGGTGAGTTTGACGACCATCGACCAGTCGTTGAGGTCGTCGCCGTAGTCCTTCACAGGACCCAGCGCCCTCACCAGCGCCGGTCCCAACGCAGCAGTGGTGCCCGGCGCGGGGACGGTGACCGAATGCCCCTTCGCGTCAAGGGCATCCAGCACATCCTCAAAGCTTCGGGTATTGGACGTCACATCGGGCATCCAAACCGCGCCGATGTCAAACGTCTCGATGACCAGATCCAGGCCGCCGATATGGTCGGCGTGGGGATGCGTTCCTACCAGCAGGTCGATCCGCGTAACGCCCATCGTTTTGAGCTCGTCGACCAGCGCCTGCGCCGTGTCGTTGTCCCCTGCGTCGACAAGCAGGGTCTGTCCGCCGCAGCGCGCCAACAGGGCGTCGCCCTGCCCGACATCCAAAAACGCAACGGCCAGCTCGTCGTCCGACGCGATAAAGGCCGGCGCCTCCTCCGGTTTGAGAAGATTCCACAAAACAGCACCCGCGATTACGGCCAGCGCGATCACGGTCAGCATGGATCTCGTTCTGCGCCCCAATTTCATGTCGATTGGCCTCCCCTGTCAGCCAGCACGGCCTTTCGTAATGCGGTGTATCGGTCCGAATCAGGCGGGTCATCTGTCAATGTCCTCAATGATTTCTATGGCTGCGCGCACCGCGTCATGATCGCAGCCGGGCACGACATAGGTGGCCGCGCGCTTGACTTCCTCGGCGCCGCTTTCCGGCGTGAAGGAGGCCGCACTGCCCCGCAGCATCGACAGGTCGTTTTGTTCATCTCCAATGCAGTAGACCCGGGTGGGTGCGATGCCCAGACGCTCGGCCATAAACGCGACCGCCGCGCCCTTGTTGGCCTGCTTGTCCTGCAGCTCCAACAGGTTGGGGTGGGAAAACACCAGATCGAACTCGTCGCCCAATTGCGGCAGTAACCAATCGTAAATATCCCGCAGCCGCCCATTCTCGTCGGCAAACAGCGCTTTGAGCCAGTGCGGCGGCGCTTTCTCAATGCCGTCACAGTCGTCGGCCACAACGCCCACCGATTGCAGGTGCATGTCGGAGGCCGGCCCGCGCCGCACCACCGTGATGCTGTCGGCAAAGTGCGCTTCCAGCGCCACTTCGGGCACACGGTCGAGCACGGCCGCGCACAGCTCCAGGTATCGTCCGCGCAGCGGGCGCTTGAGCAGCACGCGCTCGGTAGGCCAGTCAAACACCAGCGCGCCGTTGGAGAAGATGCCGGGCGTGTTGGTGGGGATTTGGCGGCGGATGATTTCAAACGTGTTTTTGGAGCGTCCGGTGGCGATGCAAAACAACCCGCCCGCCGCCATGAAGCTTTCCAGCGCGCGCAAGTTGCCCTCGGACACCTCTCGTTGAGAATTGAGCAATGTGCCGTCCAGATCGGATACCAGCAGCACACCTGAAAAACGAGACATACGCCAAACTCCTTTAGGGTATCGATGATTCATCAAGTCATGGTGATTCGTCGAGAATTTTTGCGCACTGACAAGGCGCAAAAACGCAGGAATGCTTTGTGCCTTTCCAGTTTTTTCAACGAAGTCAGGGCGTTAAAAGTCCGGCGAAGCGCCGCGTCGTATGAATCAGCGGTTACCTATGACAAGAGATAAAACTTTTTGAGGGACGGATAATAAAAAAGGGAGGCGCCAGCCCCCCCTTTTACATTCATTCACTCATCGCAATGATGGATTTGGCGTGTTTGTCCGCCAAATCATTCGGGGGATGTGGACAAAGACCGCACCCCGGCGTCCCGCCTTTATTTTTATATGGGTTCAGTCACCAAATACCGTTTGAGCGGCTTGTAGATGCAGACGGCCACAACCAGACAGATGGCAAGCTCGATGCCCATGTACGATCCGTTGTAGCCCAGCGAGTAGACAAACGCGCCCTCTTCTCCGGCGTAACTGCTCCACAGGATGAGCCCCGATACAAAATGCGCCAGAAACCGCGCCGTAGCGCCAACCGTGATGCCAAAGAACAGACCCCAGCGCCGCCCCTTAAAGAACCCCGCCAAGCCGAGCACACCGTAGGCCAAAAGATAATCCAGCAAAAAAACCGCGAAATACGACAGAACTTCTGAGGCGATGGCCGCCGAGGCATATTTTGTGCCCAGCAAAAACTGCAGTAAGCCAAAGGCGCTGCCCGCGCAAAGCCCCCAGGGAGCGCCCCACCGTACGGCAAAGATGAGAACGGGGAGCATGGACGCGGCGGTGACGGAGCCGCCCTGCAGCCATTCGGGTGAAAGCTTGATGAAGCTGAGCAGCTGCGCCGCCGCCAGCAAAATCCCGGCCTCAGCCAACATACGGGTACGCGTGCGACGTCTGTCTTTTCTCTCCTGTTGCATGGGTTCCCTTCCTTCCGGGGCGTTCCCCTTGAAACCCAATCCCACACCAAGGGGGCACGCCCCCTTGAAATCGAATCCTTTTTTCGGGGGATTCACTTCCCCGAAAAAATTTCGACTCTACTCCCTTTTGTGAGAACCTGTTCTCACAAAAGTCTTTTCCTACGCCGGTATTACCCGGATCAGGTTCAAGGGTTTAAGACGGCTTCGCGTCTCCTCTCAGTCGGACGGCTTCCAACACCCCAATATTTAATTTTGGCGGCTCACGCCGCAACAACACACTTTTATATTTACCACAACTCAGCGCAAAAGGCAACCGGAATTTCCGACCGGCGCAGCGGCGAACCAATCAAAGAATTAACCGAAAACTGTGCCCTAGGCTTGCGCCCGCAGCTTAGACAAAACCTCGTCAAACCAATCCGGCAACGGCGTTTCAAACTGCATAAGCTGCCCGGTCACAGGATGGATGAATTGCAGCCGCCGCGCGTGCAGACACTGCCCATTCATGGCAAACATATCCCAGCCGCCGTACAGCCGATCGCCCAATAGCGGCCGGTGCAGCGACTTCATATGTACGCGGATCTGATGCGTGCGGCCGGTCTCCAGGCGGCAAGCCACATGCGTCGTGCGTTTCATGCGCTCCAGCACGGTATAGTGCGTCACGGCCGGCTTGCCGTTGCGCGGCTCCACCGCCATGCGCTTGCGGTTGCGCGGATCGCGTCCGATGGGCGCGTCGACAGTGCCCTCATCCGAAACAAGCGTCCCGCACACGACGGCCTCATACTCGCGCCGCATCTCACGGCGCGAAAGCTGCGCGGCCAGGTGCTGATGCGCGTGGTCGTTTTTGGCGGCCACAATCAGACCGGACGTATCCTTATCCAGCCGGTGCACAATGCCGGGCCGTTCGACGCCTCCGATGCCCGACAGACTGCCCTGGCAGTGATACAGCAGTGCGTTGACCAACGTGCCGTCCCGATGCCCGGCAGCCGGGTGGGTGACCATCCCGCGCGCCTTGTTGACCACAATCAGGTCATCGTCTTCGTAGACCACGTCGAGTGCGATGTCCTGCGGCATGGCGTCGGTCGGCTCAGGCTCATCTGTGTGTACTTCAATAAGCTGCCCCTTCCACACACGGTTGTTTTTCTTGAGCGGCTGCCCTTCGCAGAGAACCCGTTCCTGATCGCAGAGCTTTTGAATCAAAGTGCGCGACAACGGTGTGTGCAACGAAAGGAAGACGTCGGCCCGCAAGCCGGCATCCTCCGAAGACACTTCCGCCATCCAGCGAATGGACATGAGCTCCTCCTTGCCGCGTCTAAGTCGCGGGCACATACATTCATGGGAAAAGCCGAGGCGACGGGCGGTCGACGGCCCGCAGCGCTGACTCCGCGTAACAGTCACTCCGCATCGGATGAAACCGAAGGTTTTTTCTTTTTGAGTCCCATCTCAAAGAACAGCAGATACAGGATCAGCAAAACCTCTCCGATGGTGACAAAGCTGTCGGCCACGTTGAAAATGGCAAAATCGACGAATTCAAAGGAAAACATATCGACGACATACCCTTGAATCACACGGTCGATGAGATTGCCCAGCGCGCCGCCCACCAAAAGGAACAGTGCCCAGCGCCCCAGCTCGTGCGTGATCCAGACGCGCTTAATCAGTATATAGACGATGCCCACTACAGTGACGCCCGACAACAGGCCCAGAAGCCAGGTCAGCTGTCCGAACATGCCGAAGGCCGAACCGGTATTCTGCACATAAGTCAGGCCGATTACACCCGGAATCAACGGCTCGGATCCACCCAGTGGGATGTGCCTCACCGTCCAGGCCTTCATCAGCTGGTCGAGAACGACAATCAGGGGAACACAAGCCCATTGCAGGCGCTTCATAGCGCTGAAACCACTTGCGCGCAGCGCGGACACAACTCGGGATGCTCCGCCGACGGATGCTCCGCCGATACGCACCAGCAGCGCGGGCACTTCTCCCCGCCCGCCGCCGCGACAGCGACATTCTCCGCACCTTTTTCCAGCGTCACGCCCGACACGATAAACAGCCCGCTTAGGGCGGCCTCATGCTCGTTGAGCAGCGCATACTCGTCGCCGTCGGCCGTAAGGGTCACATGCGCCTGCAGTGATTTCCCGATCACCTTGTCGGCGCGTGCCAACT
>JAVBPF010000067.1:0-2565 GCA_031549735.1 Oscillospiraceae bacterium | reverse complement strand
TTCCTGCCGCATGTCTGGGCGCCCGACGGCAGCCTGCGCCTCACCGCCAACGACAAGAACACGGTGGGCGACGTCATGTACTACCTGTCCGGCGTCATCCGCAGCCGTTTGGAGCGCAAAAAGGAAGCTGACAACGATGAGAATGCGAAAGTTCTGCCCCATTATGTCATCGTGGTGGCCGACTGGTCGCAGGTGGAAAATGAACCCATCGCCAAGTATTTGATGAATCCGTCGCCTGAAATGGGCATCACCGTGGTGTTCCTGGTCGACTCAGTCGACAAGCTGCCCTCCGGCTGCACGGCCATCGTGCGCGCCGACGCGGAAACCAGCGGGTTTTACAGCACGACAGGCGAATTCCCGCAACGTGACGGCGTCACGTTTGACCCGGTCGCGCCCGAACAAGTGGAGGCTTTCGCGCGGAAGCTGTCCCGATACCGTGTGCGGGAGATGAACGTCTCGTCGGCCATCCCCGAGATGCTCACCTTCCTTGACATGTATAAGACCTCCAAGGTCGAGGATCTCAACATCCTGCATAAATGGCTGGAGAACCGGACCTACGAGAGCATGAAGTCCATGATCGGCTACAAGGCGGGCAATCAGCCGCTCTATCTGGATATTCACGAAAAATACCATGGCCCTCACGGACTGGTGGCCGGTACCACCGGCTCGGGTAAATCCGAGACGCTGCAGAGCTATATCCTCTCGTTGGCGGTCAACTACCACCCGCACGAGGTCGCCTTCATCCTCATCGACTATAAGGGCGGCGGCATGGCGCAGAGCTTTATTGGGCTGCCCCACCTCTCGGGCGTGATTACCAACTTGGGCGGCAACGCCACCAACCGCGCGTTGCTGTCCATCAATGCCGAAATCCGGCATCGCCAGCGTGTGTTCAACGAGTACAAGGTCAAGCACATCGACGCCTACATAGAGCTGTATCGCTCGGGCGTGGCCACCGAGCCCATGCCGCACCTGCTCATCATCGCCGACGAATTCGCGGAGCTCAAGAAGGAGCAGCCCGTGTTTGTACGGGCGCTGGTGTCGGCCGCGCGCGTCGGCCGCAGCCTCGGCGTCAATCTGATTCTGGCCACGCAGAAGCCGTCGGGCGTGGTGGACGATGAAATTTGGTCCAACACGCGTTTCCGCCTCTGCCTGCGTGTCGCCGACAAGCAGGACTCGTCCGAAATGCTCAAACGACCGGACGCGGCCTTCATCACCGGCACCGGCCGCGGTTACTTCCAGGTGGGCAACGACGAAATTTTTGAGGAGTTCCAGTCGGGTTGGTCGGGCGCCGAGTATGAGCCCGACATCGCGTTCACCGACGACAAGAATGTCAAGGTGGAATTGCTCAATCTGATCGGCAAAAATGGTGTGCCCAAGCAGAAAAAGAAAAAGAAGAGCGACAACATCGCCAAGGTCACGCAACTGGACGCCATCGTCAAATATGCCGGGCAGATCGCCCGTGAGAACAACATTCCGGAGCTCAAGCAGATCTGGATGCCCCCGCTGCCGCGCACGGTCTATCTGGAGGAACTCCTCGATATCGAGAAACCGGAAGGCTTCTCGGTGCTGCTGCCCATCGGTTTGGCCGACAACCCGGAAAGCCAGAGCCAGTATCCGGTGGCGGTCGACTTCCTGAGCGACGGACACCTGCTGGTGTGCGGCGCGGGCGGTTCGGGCAAGACCTCTCTGCTGCAGACGCTGATTTACAGCGCCGTCAACCGCTACACGCCGGAGGAGGTCAACCTCTACATCGCCGACTTCTCCAGCCGCACAATGGGTGTGTTCGGCAACCTGCCGCACGTGGGCGGCGTGATGTTCGAGGGCGACGACGACAAGCTGGAAGAGGTATTCGAGCTGCTGCAGAAGACGCTGGCACGGCGCAAGAGCGAGTTTTCCCAGCAGGGCATCGGCTCGTTCCGCGAGTATGTATCACAGAACAACGACTGCCCGGCCATCCTGTTTTTTATCGACAACTATGTGGCCTTCATCGAGAGCTACGAGCAGTATGAGGATACGTTGGCGCAGCTGTCCCGTGAGGCGGCCAGCTACGGTATTTATCTGGTGTTCACCATGAACAATTCGGGCGAATTGCGCAGTCGCATCCGGCAGAACTTTGTCACCGGTATCGCGCTTCAAATGCCCGACCGCTACGAGTACGAGGCCGTCATCGGCGACCGCACTGAAATTGTGCCCGAGGGCAGGACGCCGGGGCGCGGCTTGATCAAGGCGCCGCTGCCGGTTGAATTCCAGGTGGCGCTGTGCGTCCGCGAAGACGCCGGATCGTCTCAGGCGCAGACGCTGCGCCGCCGTTTCGCGGCGATGGCTCCTGTCGAGGGCGGCGTAAAAAAACTGGGCGACACGCTGGACAACTTGGATTACAAGTCGTTGATGGCCCGGAGCGATGTGAAAGCGCTGCCCGAAGGCGTGCTGGCGCTGGGACTGGCTGTGGAAGACGGCAAACCGGTCACCGTGACGTTGGACGACGAGTTCTGCTACACGGTGGGCGGCTCCGGACAGTCGGGCAAGACCAATCTGCTGCTCTCGCTGATCAAACAGGCCAAGGGC
>JAVBPF010000103.1:0-23560 GCA_031549735.1 Oscillospiraceae bacterium | reverse complement strand
ACAAAGAAGATGAACAGGCCGATACAGAAGGAAAGAACCATGGCCAGCGCCACGTCGAGGAGCGAAAACTCACTGGCTTTCTCCAGGAAACTGCTTTTGAATACGTCGTTAAAAGTCATTGTTGGTCCCTCCGGTCGAAGTGATAGAATGAGGTCGCTGAGGTGCGCGAATGGGGTCGATGGCGGAAAAAAGGTCGCGCGGTCTATCGGCAACACGCCCGGCAGGACGCCGCGGCGCGTGAGCTGGGAAGGAAAGCGCGAGGTGACGGAAAGGGCGGCGTTTGCCCCGCAAAAAGAGTCGAAAACGGCCTCTCGCAGTGAAAACAGCCCAAAAAACGCAAACCTAACTACTAAAGCAATGAACCGAATAAGCGGGCGAAATGCGTTGCGGAACAAAAGAAACAGAGGAACAGAGGAGAAAAGAGAGGCTGTGTTCTCCCCAAAGACATTCCCAAATACGAGAAACCACCAATTGGGTGGGATTTTATACCAATCGCGCCATGGCGTACTTGGAAAAAGCGGTGGCCTGCCGGGAGGAGAGGGAGGTGAGCCCCCGAATCAGCTCGGGCAGGAAATGGTCATACTTGACCTCGAGCAGGATGGCGCCGGGCAGCGAGGTGAAGACAATCTCAGAATCGAGAAACGCGCCGGTGTTGGTACTGACACGCAGGTCGCTGTCCATTGTGACCCGGACGTTGCCCGCGCGGAATACATAGGCCTCGCGTCGGTAGTCGACGATGTTCTTGGGCCGCAGCAGCCCGAAACGGATTTTGGCAAAAAACTCGTGCAGCAGCGGCTGCCTGTCCGCCAATAAGGCGCGATAGTCTCCGGCTAGGATGGCCCGACACAGCGCGGGGGAGACGAAGGCCGAATCCTTGTAACACAGCCCGTGGCTCTTGCGCTTCTTCTCCAGGCGAATCAGATCGGTTTGACCGTTGTAAAGCCGAAGCCGGAACTTCTCCCGCTCGTCGACGCCGTCCAGCTTCTGCCTCAGCGCCCGATCGTCGTAGTTGTCGAAGTACAGGCTGCGTACACGGTAGAGTCCCCCCGGCGCGGCGTCGTCGGGGCGGGCCACATGGGGCAGCCGTGCGCGCAGTTCCAGGCAGTCGGCGTAGGAAATGCGGTGTTTGAGCTCGTGCCGTCCTTCGGCCATGTTGATCCCTCCAGTTGAAGAGTCGATACCTAGACTTTACAGGGCAAACATGAACAAAAAATGCGAGAAATCTGAACTTCAGGTGAACAAGCCGGGAACGTTGCCGGAAAAGACGGTTGCGCGCTGTTCCGGAACACTATATAATTGTGTCGTTTTCCGGGCGAACCGGCCATGGCCAGCACGCAAGGTCAGGTCGGGGTGCAAAAAGTCCGACCTGACGCCGTGTCGTGTAAATCAGGGGGTTACTTAGGGCGCATTGTGAATGGAGGCGCGTTGTGTGATAAAAAAGTATCTGTTTTACCTGTTCCGCTGGCAGCTGTCCACGCCGATCCTGTCGGTCGTGCTTTGGGCGCTCAGCGATCAGGGCGAGTGGGTGGCCACCATCATCGCCAACCTGATCGGCGGCCTTATTTTCTTTTGGGTGGACAAGCTTATTTTCAAGACCGAGTTTTTTCAGCCGTTGTGGGAGATCAAGGAGGACGTCGTCTGCAAGGATTGCGGCAAAACCTGTCAGGGCTACCGGCTGGTTAAGACCAAAAACTATGACCGGATGAAGGATGACAACCCTGAGTTCCGCTGCTCCGAATGCTCCCGCAAGAAAACCGAGCAGTTGAAACAGCGCGGGGTGGAGATGTAGGAACGAAGAGCCGAGCAGGTCGGCAGGGAGTACAGTGAACGCAACGGGGAAGGAAACCAGCGGCCAACGCCCAAGTCGCGTTTCCGAGCACGCAGAGTGAACAGTACGACGGCCCGCCGACCGTCGGGAGGCTTGACATAAAGGAACCAAAGAGTCGCTTTAGGAGAACCCATTCGATCGGGTTACCCGTAAGAAACCCATACTCAACCGACCAAGGGGTTGCGACCCCTTGGATTCCCAGGGAGTTAGTTGTGGGGAAAACGACGCTAATAAGCACATTATCCTCGTAGGGGCTGCCCCGTTGTGGCCGCCCTACGCCAGACGTAATCAACCCATCGCACTGGCCGTTAAGGCGTAGGGACTGCAACTCTCTGGTACCACCCGCCCCTAACGAACCTTTGACCTCGCCGCATCGGAGGCCGTGTGCCAACCGGCAAAGCCCGGATAACAGCGTTTGCGCCCCGACTGTCTGATGGGAAAGCAAACCTCGCGTCCCCTAAAACGATTCTTTGGTGACTTTCTCATCGTCAGGAGAAAGTCACGTCTCCCATCGTCCCCCGCAGGGACGAACCCCACCGTCCCCCCCGCTGGGACACCCTAATACATATAACAAACAACAGCCGCCCCCCGGTATAAAAACCGAAGGCGGCTGTGTCATATTCAATTGAATACCCTGTCGACGGGCATCAAACAATCCCCTACGCCGATTCGGCCTGCTCCATAGCTGGCTGCGGCGCTTTGTAGGGCCACGGCCGGGTGACCGTTTTCTCGCGCAGACACCGCTTTTTCATGCGCTGCTTGCGCACTTTCATCAGCAAGGTGAACGCCCGGTACACAATCGGCCGGAAGACCATCTCGACCTCTCCGACAAACTCGGTTCGCTCGCCCGCAAAGCCCTTTTTGAAGCGGTACAGGCCATAGAGCGGGTTGCTCGGGTCATCGTCGCCGGTCACGCCGCGCAAGTCATAGAGATCGCGGCCGTCGAGCAGCGCCTGTTTGATGATGGTCCACTGCACCAGATAATTGGGCATGACGTCCCGGTGCGCGTCGTCACTCGCGCCGTATAAGTACCAGGCTTTGTTGCCGTAGCTGCCCATCATCACGGCCGAAATGACCTGACCCTCCCACTCGGCCAAATAAATCCGCAGCTCCTCACTGTCCATGGCGTCGCACATGCGCTCAAAGTAGGAAAGAGGACGGATCTGAAAACAGTCCCGGCGGCCGGTAATGGCCATCAGTCGAAAGAATTCGGGCAGATCGTCGCGCGTACCCTGACGCACCGTGACGCCGCGGCGCGCGGCCAGACGGATGTTATAGCGCGTTTTGCTGTGGAATCCGGCCAGCACCTCGGCTTCGGTTTTGTCCTTCAGATCGACCCGCATGACATACTTGGCCTGAATGCCGTCGAAGTTGGGGCCGGTGTCGTTGACGCGGAACCCCGCCTCGCGGATGGCGCCGAGAAAAGCCTCGTCGCTGGAGGCAATGGCCGGGTCGGATTTGAACACGAACGCCTTTTTGCGCCGTGCCAGATGACGGATACCCTCGGCCAGCTCGGTCAGACGCGCGTATTCAGACGGTTCGCACACCGGGCCTCTGGGCGCGTACAGCATGGCGTACGGCATACCCGGCAGCCGACGGCACAGCACCAGCACCCCGGCGCGGATGCGTCCCGTCTCGTCACGGCTGACAATGACATGGGACGACCAGTTGTTTTTCAGGCGCGCCCAGGCCGGAGATTGCAGCAGATGACCGTTCCGGTTGGCCTTCAGAAAAGCCTCATACTCCGCGCAGGACTCATGCCGAAGCAGTTCAAACATAATCTTCCTCCCAACGCATAGCGCCGCGAATCCCATCCCCTCCAGAACGGACTCGCGGGAAACCCTCTCTCGTGCAAGCGTTTGATACGAACCGGCACCAATCCCGCCACGGGGTTCCCGCACGCCGCCGGGGCGTACCTCCGGCGGAAAGCGCTACTATAACTCGTTTTTCACCATTCTCTCCCATGAGTCGCATTATGTCAACTCTATTTGTGTTACAAAGTGGCAACATTTCTGTTACAAAGTAAAACAGAAGAGCCTCGTCGCCGCGCAGGAGAAATAAGGCCATGCCGCACCCGGAAAACATCATCGGGGAAAAAGAAGAAAATCAGAGAAAAAACCCTTGACAACACAGCCCCTATTTGGTAAACTAGCCGAGCGCATGTTTGTGCGCAACGCGATGAAACGGGAGATTGCCGCCGAGAAAGCGGGTAACTTCCGTGGAGTATGCCCGGACATCGGGCGGCTGAGAAAGACTTGAACGGCAATGCCTTCCGCCTTGCTGTCGAGCGTGTCGGCCGGATGAGATGCAGTGAGCGATCCGGCTTTTTCAATGCGACAATGTGACACGCCCGGCTGGGAGTCCGGTTTTTCTTGAGCCGTACGTCGAGTACGTCGGGGGCCGCGCTTGCGGCGGCCATCCCGGACAAGGAGGAGCAATCCATGGCAGCGCAGAAAGAAATCATTCGTATCCGCCTCAAGGCCTATGACCATCAGCTGGTCGACCAGTCGGCCGAGCGCATCGTGGAAACGGCCAAAAGAAACGGCGCCCGCGTCTCGGGCCCCATCCCCCTGCCCACCAAAAAGGAAATTGTCACCGTCCTTCGTGCCGTGCACAAATATAAAGACTCGCGCGAGCAGTTCGAGCGCCGCACGCACAAGCGCCTCATCGACATCCTGAAGCCGTCGCAGAAGACGGTGGAAGCCCTGATGAGCCTCGACCTCCCCGCCGGCGTCGAGATCGAAATCAAATTGTAATCCATAAACCCCATTAAATTATGTTGCTGTTTGATTGCTGGAACCCCGCATCCACCGTCCCGCCTCGTTCCGCTCGTTTCGCAGGCGGATTCACTCCGCCGCAGAAACGTTCATGCAATCACCAATTGTGAAAACGCCGTTTTCACAATTCGGCAACCACTGATCGGAGGAAACACCATGGAAAAAGCGATTATCGGCCGCAAGGTCGGCATGTCGCAGATATTTGACGAAGCGGGCAAGGTCATTCCCGTCACCGTCATCGAAGCCGGGCCCTGCGTGGTCACGCAGAAAAAGACCCAGGAGACCGACGGCTACGAAGCTGTACAGCTCGGCTATCTCGAGGTCGAGCCCAAGAAGATCAACAAGCCCGAGCAGGGACATCTGAAAAAGTCGGGCGGCGTGATGTTCAAGCACCTGAAAGAGTTCAAGCTGTCCGGCGCGGCCGAGCTGAGCGAGGGTGACCGCATCCTGGCCGACGCCTTCAAAGAGGGCGAGCGCGTCGACGTCACCGGAACCAGCAAGGGCAAAGGCTTCCAGGGCGTTGTCAAGCGCTACGGCGCGGCCCGCGGACGCATGTCGCACGGCGGCGGCCCGGTGCACCGTCATCAGGGTTCCATGGGCGCCGCGACCGACCCGTCCCGCGTGTTCCCCGGGAAGATCATGCCGGGGCACATGGGCGCCGAGCAGGTCACCGTGTTGAACCTGGAAGTGGTCAAGGTAGACGCCAACCTGAACCTCATCGCCTTGCGGGGCGCCGTGCCCGGACCCAAGGGCAGCCTTGTCTCCCTCCGCAACACCGTCATCAATCCGTAACACGGGTTCAATAGATAGACCGTTCGCAGAAATCCTCCGCTCTCATCCCCGCGATCCTCTCGTTATGCAGGCGAATCATTTCGCCGGAGAAACGTTCATCCAAGTTTGTGCTTTTGAAGCACCGCTTCGAAAGTGTGGAATCGATTTTTTGGTCGAATTCACTTCGCCAAAAAATCTTCCGCTTACCAAACAGTTTGAAATGCCTCAGCATTTCAAACTGAGCGAAAGGGAGTTTAAGACATGCCCAAAGTGGATGTATATGACATGACCGGCGCCGTCGTCGACACCATAGAGCTGAGCGACGACATTTTCGGCGTCGACCCCAATCCGTTTGTCCTGCATGAGATGGTCAAACACCATCTGGCCGCCCGTCGGCAGGGCACCCAGTCGGCGCTGACCCGCGCCGAAGTGAGCGGCGGCGGTAGAAAACCGTGGCGCCAGAAGGGCACCGGCCACGCCCGTCAGGGCTCGACCCGCGCGGTGCAGTGGACACACGGCGGCATCGCGTTCGCCCCGAAGCCCCGCGACTACCGCTTCACTGTCAACCGCAAGGTGCGCCGCCTGGCTCTGAAATCGGCGCTGTCGCAGCGTGTGGCCGAAGGCGCGTTCTATGTGGTCGATAACCTCCAAATGGAGGAGATCAAAACCAAAAACTTCGTCAAGTTTTTGAAAGCCATGCCGGTGCAGGGCAAAACACTGGTCGTCACCCCCGCGGCCGACGAGAAGGTGTACAAGAGCGCCCGCAACATCCCCGGCGTCAAGGCCAGCCACGCCGGCGTCCTCAATGTCTACGACCTGATGGATGCCCGTCTTGTCCTGATGGACAAGGAAGCGGTTCGCCGTTTGGAGGAGGTTTATCATGAAGTCGCTTTATGATGTCATTCAGCGCCCCCTCATCACCGAGCGTTCCATGAGCGCCGTCGACCAGAAGAAGTACGCTTTTAAGGTCGATCGCAACGCCAACAAGATCGAGATCCGCCAAGCGGTGGAGGAAATCTTCGGTGTGACCGTGATGAGCGTCAACACCATGAACGTCAAGGGCAAGGAAAAGCGCATGGGCGTGCACACCGGCTTCCGCCCGTCGTGGAAAAAGGCCATCGTCCGCCTGACGCCCGAGTCCAAGACCATAGAGTTCTTTGAAGGTATGACTTAAAGACGAAGAGCCGAGCAGGGGCGCAAGGAGTACAGTGAGCGCAGTGGGCGGCTAAACCAAGACAGCACCGCAGTGCTGGCTGTTTAGACACACACGGAGTGAGCAGTACGACTGCCCGCGCACCGTCGCGAGGCTTGACAAAGACGAAGAGCCGAGCAGGGCGGCAGGTCGGATAAGGCCAAGCGGCGCCCGGAAAACAGGGCGAGTCCGCAGGACTCGACGGCATTTCCGGCGAAGCGCCGACTTATCCAACCGACCGCCGACCGTCGCGAGGCTTGACATGACGCATCCCCCGCCCGCCCCCGTATCCATGCGGATTTTCGCCGGATTCACTCCGGCCCAAAATCCGAACAGTTCAATTTCACTGAAAAGCTTGCTTTTCAGTGCTGAATCGGAGTGAATGATCTTGGCCATCAAGACCTACCGGCCCACAACGCCTTCCCGCCGGCACATGACCGTGCTTTCGTTTGAAGGGCTGAGCAAAAAGGGCCCCGAAAAAAGTCTTCTGGATAAAAAGAAGAACAACGCCGGACGCAACAGCTATGGCCGCATCACGGTGCGACATCGCGGCGGCGGCGTCAAGCGAAAATACCGCATCATCGATTTCAAGCGCGACAAGCTGGACATGCGCGCGGAAGTGCTCTCGCTGGAGTATGACCCCAACCGCACGGCCAACATCGCGTTGCTGAAATATGAGGACGGCGAAAAACGCTATATCCTCGCTCCGCACGGCCTTAAGGTCGGCGACTTTATCATGTCGGGCACCGGCGCCGACATCAAACCGGGCAACGCTCTGCCGCTGGCCAACATCCCGCTGGGCACCTTCATCCACAACGTGGAATTGTACCCGGGCAAGGGCGGCCAGATGGTGCGCGGCGCGGGCACGGCAGCTCAGCTGATGGCCAAAGAGGGCAAAATGGCGCAGGTCAGACTGCCTTCCGGCGAGGTGCGGTACGTTCGTATGAACTGCATCGCCACCATCGGTCAGGTCGGCAACCTCGACCACGAAAACGTGCAGCTCGGCAAGGCCGGCCGCAAGCGTCACATGGGCTTTCGTCCCACCGTGCGCGGCAGCGTCATGAACCCCTGCGACCACCCGCACGGCGGCGGTGAGGGCAAGAGCCCCATCGGACGTCCCGGGCCGGTCACCCCGTGGGGCAAGCCGACGTTGGGACACAAGACCCGCAAGAAGAAGAACCTCACCGACAAATTCATCGTTAAGCGTCGCGGCGCGAAATAAGGGAGGGCAACCTGAATATGAGCAGATCGGTTAAGAAGGGGCCCTTTGTGGCGCCCGAGCTTCTGAAACGTGTGGAAGACATGAACTCCAAAGGCGAAAAGAAAGTCCTGAAAACCTGGAGCCGCAGTTCCACCATTTTCCCGCAGTTTGTCGGCCACACCATCGCGGTGCACGACGGCCGCAAGCATGTGCCCGTCTACCTCACCGAGGACATGGTCGGCCACAAGCTGGGCGAATTTGCGCCCACCCGCACCTTCCGGGGTCACGCGGGCAGCAAAACATCCGGCAAGTAAAACAGCGCGTCGCCGCATAAGCCTTGAACCGGACGATCCTCGCGAATGCAATCGTTTTTTCGGCGGATTTGCTTCGGCGAAAAAGCACCAGCTAATCATAATTTTGAAAACACAGTTTTCAAAATTGGAGGTTTTGTAATGGAAGCCAATGCTCATTTGAGACATATTCGGATCACGCCGCGCAAGGTTTCGATTGTGGCCGAGTTGATCCGTGGCAAAGACACCAAGACGGCCATGGCCATTTTGAAGCACACGCCCAAAGCCGCGTCCGAGTACCTGATTAAGGGACTGAAAAGCGCGGTGGCCAACGCCGAGAACAACCACGAAATGGACGCCGACAATCTGGTCGTCTCCCAGGTGCTGGTCGGCCCCGGCCCCATCATGAAGCGCATGCGTCCGCAATCACACGGACGCGCCTTCCGGGTATTGAAGAGAACATCGCACATCACGGTAACCGTGCGGGAGAAGGAGTAGGAAGTATGGGACAAAAAGTAAATCCCCATGGCCTGCGGGTCGGTGTCATTAAGGGTTGGGATTCACGCTGGTATGCCCCCAACGACAAAGTGGGCGCTCTCCTGCTCGAGGACTATAAAGTGCGTGAGTACTTGAAGAAAACGCTGTATGCCGCCGGTGTGCCCCGCATCGAAATTGAGCGGGACTCCACGCGCGTGCGCATTTTCCTTCACTGTGCCCGGCCCGGCGTGGTCATCGGCCGCGGCGGTCAGGACATCGAGAAGCTGCGCCTGAAGCTGGAGAAAATGATCGGCCGCCCCGTGGCGCTCAACATCGTCGAGGTCAAAAGCCCCGACATGTCGGCCCAGCTGGTTGCCGAGAACATTGCCCAGCAGCTCGAAAAGCGCATTTCGTTCCGCCGCGCGATGAAGCAGTCGATGCAGCGCGCCATGCGCCTCGGCGCCCGCGGCATCAAGACGGCCGTTTCGGGTCGTTTGGGCGGCGCCGAAATCGCCCGCTCCGAGCATTACCACGAGGGTACCATCCCCCTGCAGACCCTCCGCGCCGACATCGATTATGGTTTCGCCGAGGCCAAGACCACATATGGCCGCATCGGCGTCAAAGTTTGGATCTACAAGGGCGAAGTGCTGACCGTCGGAAACCGTATGGGTCCGCGTGTCATCGAAGCGCCCCGGCCCCGCGACGACCGGCGCCGTGACCGTGACGACCGTCGCGGTGGCTATGGCGGCAACCGCTCCGGTGGCGGCGGCTACGGCGGCAACCGGTCTGGTGGTGGCGGCTACGGCGGCAACCGCTCTGGCGGTGGCGGCTTTGGCGGCCCGCGTCCCGCCGGTGGCGGCTTTGGCGGCGGCCCGCGTCCTGCGGGCGGCGGCTTCAACAGTGGTCCTCGTCCCGCCGGTGGCGGCTTTGGCGGCGGCCCGCGTCCTGCGGGCGGCGGCTTCAACAACGGCCCGCGTCCCGCCGGCGCTCCGGCCAACCGGCCCCCGATGCGTCCGGGCAACCCGCCCACCAATCCTCTTCCCGGCAACAATCCCCGTCCCGCCCCATCCGCGCCGCCTGCGGCGCCGAAAGAAGGAGGCGACGCCTGATGCTTATGCCCAAACGCGTGAAGTACCGCCGCGTACAGCGCGGCCGTATGAAAGGCAAAGCGCTTCGGGGCAACAAGGTCAGCCACGGCGAATACGGCCTGGTGGCGCTTGAGCCCTGCTGGATCACCTCGAACCAGATCGAGGCGGCCCGTATCGCTATGACCCGCTACATCAAACGTGGCGGACAGGTCTGGATCAAAATATTCCCGCATAAACCGGTGACCGCCAAGCCCGCCGAAACCCGCATGGGTTCCGGTAAAGGCTCACCCGAGTATTGGGTGGCCGTTGTCAAGCCCGGCCGTGTGATGTTTGAAATCGCCGGCGTGCCTGAGGAAACGGCGCGGGAGGCCATGCGCCTGGCTTCTTACAAGCTGCCCGTGAAAACCCGCTTTGTAAGCCGCGCCATGCAGGAAGCCGAAAAAGCGACAGGCGGTGACGAAACATGAAAGCTGCGCAGCTGCGTGAAATGACTCAGCCCGAGCTGGAAAGAAAGCTCGTTGACTTAAAAAAAGATTTGTTCAACCTTCGGTTGCAGCACGCCACCAACCAATTGGAGAATCCCATCCGCATCCGTGACGTCAAGCATGACATCGCGCGCGTTAAAACCATCCTCAAAGAGGAGCAGGAGAAGGAGGCCAGCGGTCAATGAGTGAAGAAACCAAAAAAGTGAACGCCGAGGCCGCCGAGGCTACCGAGACCAAGGAAACGGCCGTCGAAGCGGTCGTCGAAACCGCCGAAGCCGCCCCCAAGAAGCCCCGCGCGGCCAAACCCAAAGCGGAAGAGGCGTCGGCTGAGGAAAAAGAACCCGCCAAGAAGGCGCCCGCGAAAAGGCGCCGGCCAAGTCCAAAGCCGCCATGGGCGACGAGCCCGTCGCGGAAGCGCCCGCCGACGCGCAGGCCGCCGACGCGACCGCCGCCGCTGATGTTGTGGCCGCCGAGACCGACACCAAGCGCCCGTTCCGCAAGACGCGTGTGGGCGTCGTGGTCTCTGACAAAATGGACAAGACCATCGTGGTCGCCCTCGTCGACCATGTGCGCCACCCGCTCTATAAAAAGATCGTCAAGCGCACCTCGCGCATCAAGGCGCACGATGAGAAGAACGAATGCCGCGTGGGCGACACCGTCCGCGTGATGGAAACCCGTCCCTACTCCCGTGAGAAGCATTGGCGCCTGACCGACATCCTCGTGAAGGCGAAGTAACAAAGGAGGTAGCCCGCCATGATCCAACAAGAAACTTTTCTTAGGGTTGCCGACAACACCGGCGCCAAGGAACTGAAATGTATCCGTGTGCTGGGCGGCTCTGCCCGCCGTTACGCGCATGTGGGCGACGTCATTGTGGCCTCGGTGCGCAAGATCGCGCCCGGCGGTCAGGTCAAGAAGGGCGAAGTGGTGCGCGCTGTGGTCGTACGTACGGCCCATGCCATCCGCCGCGCCGACGGCACCTACGTCCGGTTTGACGACAACGCCGCCGTCATCATTCGTGAGGACAAAAACCCCCGCGGCACCCGCATCTTTGGGCCGGTGGCCCGTGAGCTGCGCGACCGGGACTATATGAAGATCCTGTCGCTGGCGCCGGAGGTACTCTAGAATTTTTGAAAATGGTTTTCAAAAAAAAGAGTAAAACGGATATTTTTCGTCGAAGTGAATTCGACGAAAAATGATTGAAAGAACGAGGGTTGGAGCGACGTGGCTCTCCTCTGTAGTGGCGATTTGTGATCGCCCGCCCATCCCCGGTACCGTCGACCGGCCCCAATGATTTCGTGAAACCGAAAGGTTGAAGACTACTATGAACAGTTTGAATATTCGCAAGGACGACATGGTTGTGGTGCTGTCCGGCTCGAACAAGAACAAACGCGGCCGTGTACTGGCCACCATCCCCAAAGAGGGCAAGGTGCTGGTCGAGGGCGTCAATATCGTGACCCGTCACGCCAAGCCCCGCGGCCAGGCCGACCCGGGCGGCATCCGTAAGCAAGAAGCCCCCATCTATGCCTGCAAGGTCATGAAGATCTGCCCCAAGTGCAAGGAGCCGACCCGGCCCGCGCATGTGATTCATGGCGACGGCACCCGCACCCGTGTGTGCAAGAAATGCGGAGAAAACATCTAGGAGGTGAGGAATCCATGGCCCGTATCAAAGATCGCTACAACGCCGAAATCGCGCCGGCGCTGATGAAAAAGTTCAGCTACAAGAGCCCGATGCAGATTCCCCGCCTTGACAAAATCGTGATTAACGTCGGCTGTGGCGACGCGCGCGACAATCCCAAGATTCTCGACGCCGTCCTCGCCGATATCAGCAAGATCACCGGTCAGAAGCCCGTTGTGGTCAAAGCCCGGAAATCGGTGGCCAACTTCAAGGTTCGTGAGGGTATGCCGGTTGGCGTCAAGGTGACGCTGCGCGCTTCCCGCATGTGGGAGTTCGTCGATCGCCTGTTCAACGTGGCGTTGCCCCGCGTCCGCGACTTCCGGGGCATCAACCCCAACGCGTTCGACGGCCGCGGCAACTACGCGCTCGGCCTGAAGGAACAGCTCATTTTCCCCGAGATTGAGTATGATAAAATCGACAAGATCCGCGGAATGGACATCATCATTTGCACGACGGCGCAGACCGACGAGGAAGGCCGCGAATTGCTGAGCCTGCTCGGAGCGCCCTTCGCGCGCGCTTAGGAGGCAGACACATGGCCAAGAAATCCATGATATTGAAGCAACAGCGTCCCGCCAAATATTCGACCCGCGCCTATACCCGTTGCAGCATCTGCGGCCGTCCGCATTCCTATCTGCGCAACTACGGTATTTGCCGCATCTGCTTCCGGGAGTTGGCCTACAAGGGCCAGATCCCCGGTGTCCGCAAGGCCAGCTGGTAATCGGACGCGTCTTGGCAGTTCTCCGCGCCGGTTGACCGGCCGGGGTACCAATCTGGTTGAATGGGCAAGGTTTATCCAATTGACAACGTACAATTAGGGAGCCACGCATCGCGCGATGATTTGGATTGTCGCATCGGGCGGATTCCTTTATTGTCAACTGTCCATGATCAATGTGTCAATTGGCTGAATACCGCCATTCGTGAACCTTCAAGGAGGTTATTGTATGCAGATCACCGATCCTGTGGCCGATATGCTGACTCGTATCCGCAACGCCAACTCGGCGCGCCACAGCACCGTTGACATCCCCGCGTCCAATCTGAAAAAGGCCATCGGCGAGATTTTGCTCAAAGAAGGCTACATCAAAGGCATGCAGACCATTAGCGACGGAGGACAGGGCGTGCTGCGCCTGGCTCTGAAGTACTCGCCCGACAAGGGCGGCGTCATCACAGGGCTGCGCCGCGTGTCCAAGCCCGGCCTTCGGGTGTACGCCGGCGCCGACGAGATGCCGAAGGTCCTTCGCGGTCTCGGTATCGCCATCGTTTCCACCTCCAAAGGCATCATGACCGACAGGCGCGCGCGAGCCGAACATGTGGGCGGCGAAGTGCTGGCCTTCGTGTGGTAAGGGGGAGGATGGAGAATGTCTAGAATTGGTAAAATGCCGGTCGTCGTTCCGGCCGGAGTCACCGTCACCGTCGAGGAGGGCAATCTGGTCAAGGTCAAGGGCCCCAAAGGCGAACTGACCCAGAAGCTCTGCCCCGTCATGACGCTGGAGCAAAACGGCAATGTCATCGAAGTCAAGCGTCCCAACGACGCCAAGGAAAACCGCGCGCTGCACGGTTTGACCCGCTCGCTGCTGTCCAACATGGTGGTCGGCGTGCATGAAGGCTTCAAGAAGGACTTAGAGATCAACGGCGTCGGTTACCGCGCCCAGATGCAGGACAAAGAGCTGGTGCTCAACGTCGGTTATTCGCATCGTGTGGCCATGCTGCCGCCCGCGGGTGTGACCATAGAGGTCCCCGCCCCCAACAAGATCACCATTTCGGGCTGCGACCGGCAGGCGGTTGGACAATTTGCCGCCGAAGTTCGCGAAAAACGCCCTCCTGAACCCTATAAGGGCAAGGGCATCAAATACGCCGGTGAGGTCATCCGCCGCAAAGAGGGCAAGACCGGCGCCAAGAAGAAATAGGAAGGAGGCGTCACCATGGGTACAAAGAAGAGTTCCAACATCCAGAGACTCAAACGGCATCGTCGGGTGCGCGCCACCATCTCCGGCACGCCGGCGCGTCCCCGTCTGGACGTCTACCGCAGCTTAAACCACATCTACGCGCAGGTCATCGACGATACCCAGGGCAAAACCCTGGTTGCGGCCTCCTCACAGGACAAAGCCATTTCAGGCTCGACCGGCAACAAGGCGGCGGCCCGTGAAGTGGGCAAACTCCTGGCCGAGCGGGCCAAGAAGGCAGAAATAACTCAGGTGGTCTTTGACCGCGGCGGCTATCTCTATCACGGACGTGTGAAAGAGTTGGCCGACGGCGCCCGCGAGGGCGGCTTGGTATTTTGATGAGGAGGAGGAAATAAGGTATGGCCATCAGAAGAGAACCCCTCATCGACGCGGGACAGCTCGATATCCAGGAAAAAGTCGTGGCCCTGAACCGTGTCTCCAAAACGGTCAAGGGCGGCCGCATCTTCAAGTTCTCGGCGCTGGTCGTCGTGGGCGACGGCAACGGTACGGTAGGCTTCGGCCTGGGCAAAGCCTCCGAGGTGCCCGACGCCATCCGCAAGGGCATTGAGGATGCCAAGAAGAATCTGGTTCACATCAACCGCAAGGGCACATCCATCCCGCACGAAGTGTTGGGTGAGTTCGGCGCCGGCAAGGTCATTTTGAAGCCCGCCGCCGAAGGTACCGGCATTATCGCCGGCGGCCCGGTGCGTGCCGTCATGGAGATGGCCGGCATCAACGACATCCGCGCCAAGTCGCTGCGCTCCAACAACCCGCAGAATGTGGTCACCGCCACGCTCAAGGGCTTGAAGGCGCTCAAGAGCGCCGAGGAAGTCGCCAAGATGCGCGGCTGCTCGCTGGCTGATCTTAGAGGTTAGAATCGAAGAGCCGAGACTGACCATAGGGGAAAGAAGACCACGCCGCACCCGGAAAACAGGACGGGTCGTCTCACGCAAGACCCGGCGGCATTTCCGGAAGGCGTCAGACTTATGTGCCCGGCCATGGCCAGCGCTCGAGGCTTGACATCGAAGAGCCGAGCAGGTCGGCAGGGAGACTTGGAACCCGTAGGCATTTTGAAGCGCAGCGCCCCCGCAGGGGCGACCGGGTCAAAATCCGCAGGGCGAAAGGCGACCGACCGCCGACCGTCTCGAGGCATGACACCGAAGAGCCGAATACCCGAGCAGGGAGCACAGTGAGCGAAGAGGGCACGGGAACCAGCGGCGCGCGACCAAGCCGCGTTTCCGGGCACGCGAAGTGAACAGTGTGACCGCCTGCGAGGGCACCGAGGCTTGACATCGAAGAGCCGGGTCGTATTGTATCGACCGGCGCATAAGACCCAAACTCCTGTAGCGGTGAAGCATCGACCGTCTGCAATTCACGGGAGGGATTCCATCATGAAGACTATGAACATCACATTGATAAAGAGCCTGAACGGCCGTCATGACAAGCACATCGCCACAGCGCACGCTCTGGGGCTGCGCCGCATCGGCGACGTCACGACTCAGCCGGACAACGAGGCCACCAAGGGCAAGGTTCATCAAATTCGCTATTTGATCCGGGTAACCGAGGCGCAGGCAGGAGGGACTTCGAAATGAACATCCAAGATCTGAAGCCCGCGCAGGGCTCTGTTCGGGAAGGCAACCGTATTGGCCGCGGCATCGGTTCGGGCAACGGTAAGACTTCCGGCAAGGGCCACAAAGGCCAGAAGGCGCGCTCGGGTTATTCCCGCAAGCGCGGCTTTGAGGGCGGCCAGATGCCGTTGGCGCGGCGTCTGCCCAAACGCGGTTTTGTCAATATCTTTGCCAAGCCGCTGACCGCCGTCAACTTAGGCTCGCTTGATGTCTTTGAAAACGGCGATACCGTCACCATGGTCGAGCTGTTCGAAAAGGGCATCATCAGCAAGTGTCCCTATGGACTGAAAATTCTGTCCAACGGAACCCTGACCAAAAAACTGACCGTGCAGGCCAACGCGTTTTCCGCGCAGGCCGTGACCAAGATTGAATCCGCGGGAGGAAAGGCCGAGGTGGTGTAATCGTGCTGCAAACACTCCGAAACGCCTGGCGCATTCCCGATCTGCGCCGGAAACTGATGTTCACCGTGTTTATCCTGCTCATCTACCGCTTCGGTGCGGCCGTGTTCGTCCCCTTCATCGACTCCGGGGTGCTTCAGGATGTCTTTGAGTCTTCGGGCGCAGGCGATTCCATACTGGGCCTGTTCAACATGATGGGCGGCGGCGCTCTGTCCCGCGGCACCATCTTCGCGGTGAGCAGTCAGCCCTAGATCAACGCCTCCATCATCATGAACCTGCTCACCGTCGGTATCCCGGCGCTGGAGCGCATGCAGAAGGAAGGCGGCGAAGAGGGCCGCAAGAAAATTGCCTCCATCACGCGTTACGCCACCGTGGCGTTGGGTCTGCTGATGGGCTTCGCCTATTATATGATGCTGATCAGCATGGGCGCCGTCACCGAGCCCTCGTTCCTGAAGGCGGCGGTTATCATTCTGTCCTTCACGGCCGGTTCGGCCTTCATCATGTGGCTGGGCGAGCAGATCACCGAGTTCGGCGTGGGCAACGGCATCTCCATCATCCTGTTTGCCTCCATCGTCTCGCGCGGCCCGCAAATGATCGCAAGCATCATCGGTACTGCGCAGACGCAGAACTGGTATATCATTCCGATCATCCTGGTCGTCGCGCTGGCCATTGTAGCGTTCATTGTCTACATCACACAGGCCGAGCGCCGCATCCCGGTGCAGTACGCCAAGCGTATGGTCGGCCGCAAGATGTACGGCGGGCAGTCCACCTTCCTGCCGATGAAGGTCAACATGTCGGGCGTCATGCCCATCATCTTCGCGCAGTCCATCGTCTCCTTCCCCGCCACCATCGCCATGCTGTTCAGCGGCGGTGAGGAGGGCGGCATCGGCAAGTGGTTCGGCAACACCTCCATCCTCTACAACGTCGTCTACTTCCTGCTGATTGTGGCTTTCTCCTACTTTTACTCCACCATTCAGTTCAACCCCGTGGAGGTGTCCAATAACCTCAAGCAGAACGGCGGTTCCATCCCCGGCTTCCGTCAGGGCAAGCCCACCGCCGACTTCATCAAGAAGGTATTGGGCAAGATCACCCTGTTCGGCGCGTTGTTCCTCGGCGTCATCGCCGTCCTTCCGGTTGTGATGGGCGCGGCGCTCAACAACACCTCGCTGGCCATGGGCGGCACCTCGGTGCTCATTGTGGTCGGTGTCGCGCTCGAGACGGTCAAGGCCATCGAAGCGCAGATGCTGATGCGGCACTACAAGGGATTCCTGGAATAAGACTTTGGGAAGGCCCGCCTTCCCAAAGTGAAAAAGGGGAACTGGAAATGGCGAAGTGAATCCGCCATTTCCAGGATTCCATTTCCCTCGGGGGTTTCAGTTCCCATCCCCGCTTCTTTCATTCTTGTCAATTGTCAATGACCCATTGTCAATTGCCGAAAGGCTTGGTGGCAACCATCAACATCATCTTATTTGGCGCGCCAGGTTCGGGTAAAGGCACGCAGGCCGAACTGGTCACAGCCAAGCTGGGCCTTCCGGCCATCTCCACCGGCAACATTCTGCGCGAGGCCGTACAGCAGGGCACCGAGGTCGGTCTGTTAGCCAAAAGCTTCATCGACAACGGCGCGCTTGTGCCCGATGAGGTCATGCAGCGCATTGTGGCCGAACGCATCGCCCAGCCCGACTGTCAAAAAGGCTTCATTCTCGACGGCTTCCCGCGCACCATTCCGCAGGCCGAGGCGCTGGATGCCATGGGCGTGCGCATCGACGTGGTGTTGTCGCTGGAAGTGCCGGACGAGGACATCAAAGCGCGCATGTCGGGACGCCGCGTCTGCCGTGGCTGCGGCAGCGCCTATCATCTAATCCATCACAGGCCCAAGACCGACAGCGTGTGCGACCTGTGCGGCGGTGAACTCTACCAGCGCACCGACGACGCGCCCGAAACGGTCGGCAAACGTCTCGAGGTTTTTCACGAGACCACCGAGCCGCTGAAGGGCTATTATGAGAACCAGGGCAAGCTGCGCTGTGTGGCGGCCGGCGACGACATCGAAAAAGTCACCGCGCGCTGTCTGACGGCGTTGGAGATTGTATGATTTCGATCAAATCCGCCCGGGAAATCGGGCTGATGAGAACCTCCGGACAAATCGTCGCGCGCGCACACCAGGCGGTCGCTCAGATGATCCGCCCCGGTGTCACCACCCGCGACATTGAACGCGCGGTCGGACGCGCCATTGAGGCGTCCGGCGGCAAGTCGTCCACCATCGGCTACAACGGATTCCCGTCCCTGTGCTGCGTTTCGGTCAACGAGGTCGTCATTCACGGCATTCCGGACGACCGGGTGCTGCGCGACGGCGACATCGTCAGCGTGGACATCAGCGCCTACAAGGACGGCTATCACGCAGACGCGGCCAAAACCTTTGTGGTCGGCGACGTCGCGCCCGAAGCGGTGCGTCTGGTCGAGGTGACAAGGCAGAGCTTTTACAGGGCGCTCAAGTTGGCACATCCGGGTCACCGGATTTCCGATTTATCGCACGCGGTGCAGAGCTTTGTGGAGAGCCAGGGCTTTTCGGTCGTGACCGCGTTCACCGGACACGGCGTGGGCGCGTCCCTGCACGAGGAGCCGGACGTCCCCAACTACGGGTCGCCCGGACACGGCGCCCGATTGCTGCCCGGCATGACCATCGCGGTCGAACCCATGGTGTGTCAAGGCAGACCCGAAGTCAAAATTCTGTCCGACGGCTGGACGGTCGTACCCCGTGACGGCGGCCTGTCGGCGCATTACGAACATACGGTGCTCATTACCGACGGACAGCCCGAGCTGCTCACGGCACTCAAAGCAGAGTAGACGGCATCCGTCAGAGCGATTGATTTAGCCGACCGATCAGGAGGCGCGTATGCAACCCGGGGATATTGTTCGTTCCCTGCGAGGACACGATAAACAGCACTTGTTTTTCGTCGTGAAGGCCATACCCGGCTATGTCGAATTGGCCAACGGCGCACAGCGTCGGTTCGAGACGCCCAAGCACAAGCGTGAAAAGCATGTGGCCTATGTGGCGGCGGGTGAAGGCCGGGCGGCGGAAAAGCTGCGTCAGGGCGAGCCGGTGACCAACCGGGAACTCCGGCGGGCGCTGTCCGATTACCGGGCGAGCACGGGAGAGACCAACGCCGAGGAAGGCTGAATGAATCGGCGCTTGTCATAAATTATTGAGGGGGAAATGTTGTGTCGAAGGACGATGTCATTGAAGTGGAAGGCATTGTGACCGACTCCATGCCCAATGCTATGTTTACCGTGGACATTGGCAACGATCACAAGATCCTGGCGCACATCTCGGGCAAATTGCGCATGAATTTCATCCGCATCCTGCCCGGAGACAAGGTTACGGTACAAATGTCCCCCTATGATCTGACCAAGGGGCGCATCACCTGGAGGAGTAAGTAGCGAAGAGCCGATTGCCCGAGCAGGGAGACTTGGAGCCCGCAGGCATTTTGAAGCGCAGTGCCCCCGCAGGGGCGACCGGTTCAAAAGCCGGAGGGCGAAAGACGACCGGCCGCGAGGGCACCGAGGCTTGATCCCGAAGAGCCTCGCAGGGGCGCAGGTGAAATAAGAAATCGTAGAGCCGGAGAAACCAAGGAATCGGCTCTTACGAAAACCAATCCATTTGTTCGGATCGAAGCGTCGGATCATTCGACCGGCCGCCGATCGTCGCGAGGCTTGACAAGAGCGAAGAGCCGAATGCCCGAGCAACCCCTCTCCCCACCCACCATGCATGCGACCCGCGTCTGACGGGTATCCGTCACGGCTGCGACGCGGTTGCTGATATTCAAACATCGGCACGGCCGATTCGACATTCCGTTTTCAAATCACAGCATTGGCCGTCACGGCCTGAGTAAACGATGATTAATTAAGGTATGGTGACTCGTCGAGAATTTTTGCGCACTGGCGAGGCGCAAAAGCGCAGGAATGCTTTGTGCCTTTCAAGTTTTGCAACGAAGCCAGGGTGTAAAAAGGCCGACGCAGCGGCATTCCGTATTAATCAGTGGTTACCTAAGGAGGATTTCCGATGAAAGTCCGACCCAGTGTCAAACCCATGTGCGAGAAATGTAAAATCATCCGTCGGCACGGCCGTGTCATGGTGATTTGCCAAAACCCGAAGCACAAACAAAAACAGGGCTAGGAACGACCGGGCGAGCATTGTTCGCCTGTTGGTTGTCCTTTAGTCCTGCGCCGCGGTTGAATCCGCTCATCTTGGTTATAATTAACAATGGAGGGACTTGTATGGCTCGTATTGCCGGCGTCGATCTGCCCAATGACAAACGGGTGGACATTGGCCTGACACACATTTTTGGCATCGGCCGAAGCACAAGCGCCAAGATTTTGGCCAAAACAGGCATTGCCCCCGAAACCCGGATAAAGAACCTGAGCGAAGAAGAAGTGGCCCGTCTGCGCGAAACCATTGAAAAGGACCACACCGTCGAGGGAGATCTGCGCCGCAACGTCGCGATGGACATCAAACGTCTCATCGAGATCGGCAGCTATCGCGGATTGCGTCATCGCCGCGGTCTTCCGGTGCGCGGCCAGCGCTCCAAGACCAACGCGCGTACCCGCAAGGGGCCCAAGCGCACCATCGCCAACAAGAGAAAGTAAGGAGGGTTATAAGATATGGCACAGCCTAAAGCCAAACGCACCATGTCCCGCCGCAGACGCGAGAAGAAGAACATTGAAAAAGGCGCGGCGCATATCCGCTCCTCCTTCAACAATACCATGGTTACCATCACCGACCTGCAGGGCAACGCCCTGTCCTGGTGCTCTTCGGGCGCGTTGAATTTCCGCGGCTCGCGCAAATCAACGCCCTATGCCGCGCAGATGGCGGCAGAGACTGCGGCCAAAGCGGCCATGGAGCACGGACTCAAAACGGTCGAAGTGTTCGTCAAGGGGCCCGGCTCGGGTCGTGAAGCGGCCATCCGCGCGCTACAGGCCGCCGGCCTTGAGGTCAACATGATCAAAGACGTGACCCCGATCCCGCACAATGGTTGCCGTCCGCCCAAGAGACGGCGCGTATAGGAGGTAGACGATGGCTAGATATACCGACGCAGCCTGCCGTCTCTGTCGCAGAGAGGGCCAGAAACTGTTTTTGAAAGGCGACCGCTGCTATTCCGATAAATGCGGTGTTGTACGCCGCGCCTATCCGCCCGGACAGCACGGTCAGGGCCGCAAAAAGACCTCTGAGTACGGCATTCAGCTGCGCGAAAAGCAGAAGACCCGCCGTTATTACGGCGTGCTGGAGAGCCAGTTTGCCAAGTACTTTGATATGGCCGCCAAGGCCAAGGGCGTTACCGGCGAGAACTTGCTGAGAATTCTGGAATCCCGCCTGGACAACGTCATTTACCGTTTGGGCTTCGCCATGTCGAGAGCCGAAGCGCGCCAGTTGGTCAACCACGGTCATTTCCAGGTGGGGGGCCGCACGGTCAACATCCCCTCGTTCCTGGTGAAGGTGGGCGATGTGATCTCGATCAAAACGCGCAGCAAGGGTCTGGACAAAATCAAGACCTCACTGGAAAACAATGAAGCCCGTGTGCCGCCCGCCTGGCTCGATTTTGATCGGGAGAACGGCGTCGCGCGCGTCGTGGCTGTGGCCGCCCGCGAGGACATCGATCTGCCCGTCGAGGAGCACTTCATCGTCGAGTTGTATTCCAAGTAAGAACAGTCAACCGCGCCTGTGGCCGGTTTGCTGTTTCACCGTCGGTTCGCTCTGGTTGTTTCGCTTCGCGCTGGGGGAAGGCACGCCTTTTCGGGAGGCGGCGCGAAAGGATGATCAGTTGGTCAGTTCGGATGAAGGAGGGTTCTTGATACATGGTAGAAATCGAAAGGCCTCGCATTGAATGTATCACCGACAACGACGACCCATCGTATGGGAAGTTTGTTGTGGTTCCGCTCGAACGCGGATACGGCACCACCCTGGGCAATTCCCTGCGCCGCATTTTGCTCTCTTCTCTGCCCGGCACCGCCGCCACCACCATCAAAATCAACGGCGTCGAGCATGAGTTTTCCACAGTGCCCGGTGTCAAGGAAGATGTCACCGAGATGATCCTCAATGTCAAGGGTATTGTCGCGCGGCTGCACAGTCCCGGCGTCAAGACGGTCTACATCGCCGCTTCGGGCGAATGTGTTGTCAAGGCCGGTGACATCCACTGCGACAGTGAAGTGGAGATCCTCAATCCCGATTGGCACATCGCCACTTTGGCCGCGGGCGCCAGCCTGAACATGGAAATCACATTGTCGCACGGGCGCGGCTATGTTTCGGCCGACCGCAACAAACCCGCGCAGAACATCATCGGCGTCATCCCGGTCGATTCGCTCTATACACCGGTGCGCAGAGTCAACTATTCGGTGGAGGACACCCGCGTGGGTAACGTCACCGACTTTGACCGCCTGACACTGGAGGTTTGGACCAACGCCACCCTATCGGCGCGTGACGCCGTCAGCCTGGGCGCCAAGATCCTGAGCGACCATCTCGTCCTCTTCACCGACCTGTCCGAGACGCTGAATGAAAAGTCCACGGTGGTGGAAAAAGAGGAAGCGCAGCATGATAAAGTGCTGGAAATGACCATTGAGGAGCTTGACCTTTCGGTGCGCAGCTTCAACTGTCTGAAACGCGCCGGCATCAACACTGTTGAGGATTTAGTGGTCAAGACCGAGGATGAAATGATGAAGGTACGCAACCTGGGTCGCAAGTCTCTGGAGGAAGTTGTCCAGAAGCTCGGCGATCTCGGCTTGGCTCTGAGTCAGGAGTCCCAATAAGAGCAAACCAACCGGCGTCACCAAAGCGGTGGCCGCCTGAGACCAATCCGCGGGTCGTCGCCTATCGGGCGAGGCCGCACGAGAAGGAGTCACCATTATGCCGACAAAATTGGGTCGCCCCACCGCGCACCGGATGGCCATGCTTCGTTCGATGACCACCCATTTGCTCGAGAAAGGGCGCATTGAGACCACCATCACGCGCGCCCGCGAAGTGGCGCCGCTGGCCGAAAAAATGATTACACTGGGCAAGCAGAACACACTGGCTGCCCGCCGCGCCGCCATGGCCTTCATCACCAAGGAGGACGTGGTCAAGCAGCTGTTTGACAAGACAGCGCCCGGTTATGCCGCCCGTCAGGGCGGGTACACCCGCGTGACCCGCCTCGGTCCGCGCCGCGGCGACGCCGCCGAAATGGCCGTCGTCGAGCTGGTGTAATTCAGTTCAATCCATAAAGAACCGGTTACGAGTTTTCGTAACCGGTTCTTTTCATGCCCATATTTTAGCCGCGAACCAATGGGGCAAGCCTCACCACGTGCGCTGCTGATAGACAGGCTGGGGCGCGTAGACCGGCGCGGGCGGCGGCTGGTACTGAAACAGATGGGGCGACAGCTTGCCGCGACCCGTAAAAAGACTGATGGCCAACATCAGGTGGAACCCAAAACTCAGTGCATAACCGGACACGGAGAGCCAGGCGACGCCGTAGTGAGCTGAAATGGAGAAGTTGACAAACAAGAGAAAGGCCGGAATCAGGGCGGCCAGACAGAGGAATATACCCAGAGCAATCGAAAAATTGCGGGGAACGCGGCCGGACACATAGATCCCGCGGATTTTGTCGGTCTCTCGGAAGATGAGCACATTGAAAATGCACACAACCGCGATCGCCAGCAAGATGACGAAGCAGACCAAGATGACGACGCCCGCTTCGGCGCCGTCCGAAAAAGTTCTCAAAAAACTGACGCCGGCGAACAGGCCTATCATGGCAATCGTACCCAGAAGGATCATCCAGCTCATCGTGAT
>JAVBPF010000106.1:0-23694 GCA_031549735.1 Oscillospiraceae bacterium | reverse complement strand
AGTACATCCACAGTCCGGTGACGACCAAAATGCTCGGGATCATGCCCAGGACGGCGGAAATGACGCGCGTCGTGTTCAGGCTGTCGAGTGCCATCGACCAGGTACCCAGCTCGCCTAAAGCGTCACGGTAGAAAGAATAGGTAAAGTAATCCATCGGCATGAAGATCTGTACAAGGCTCACCAGCAATCCCAGTGTGCCCAGAAGTATGGCGACCAGGAAAACCGGAGAGCCGCTGGCCTTCCTCAGCGCCTCGGTGGCCGGGGTGTGCGACTGTACAGGCGGGGGCGGCGTGAACGTCATGCCGGGCGGCGCATAGGCGGGTGTCGCATACACAGGCTGTGCGTAGATCGGCGGAGCGTAGGCGGGTGCGCCATACGCGGGCGGCGTGTAAGCGGGAGGGCCGTAAGCCGGCGGCCGGTTGGCCGGGGCGCTGTAGGCGGGTGGCCGTTGCTGCGGGTAGGCGGTTCGGGGCGGGACCGCGCCGAGGGGACCGGTTGCTGAAGGGGCGGACGGTTGACCGGAAGGCCGCGTGGTGTCGAACGTTTCCGGCGGTTCACCCGGGGAAGTGTCAAGAACCGCCGAAGTCTCCGGGTCGGCGGGGATGCTCGCGTCCTCGGTTGGGGAAACGCGTGAGGACTGGAGCGAAGTGCCGCAGAAAGCGCAGAAGGACTGATGGTCGGGCTGGCTTTGGCCGCAGGTGGGGCAGGTGCTCATAACACATCCTCCTAACAGATTCGCTGTTAAAAAACCCGGGCGTCCATCGTCCGACCCGGAAAAATCCTGAACTCAGTGTATCATGCAGGGGCAAAAATGACAAGAAAAAGAAAACGCAGAGGCAGATTCTGAGTTGAGCAGGGGGAAAACCCGCAGATTTCGGCAAGAAGCGCAAAAAAGGGGACGCGCCGCGAAAACGGCGCATCCCCGTGCCAAAATGATGAGGTCACGCTAGCGGGCATAGGGCACGACGGTGTATCCGAAGATTTGACCGTTGGCGTCGACAAGCATAAAGAGTGCGCCCTCGTATCCGGTACCGTCATCAAAGTAGTAATCCAGCACGAACGACCCGTCTGTTGCCACAGCGGCAGGAGACGAATAGAGCTTCCACTCGCTCCAAAGTTCAAACATGAACAACTCATGGGCTGTCGGATCAGGATCCATGTATCCCGAGCCTCTGAATAAGAGCTGCGCGGTTTGGGGCGGCAGGGCGCTGTTGGAAACAATCATGGGCTTCGTTTTGCCGCCAACCAAAACGTCCTTCACATCAAAAATATCTGAATACGCGGTCCAACCAGCCTTTTGCTCGGAAAATTCGGCAAAGGCGGCGTCGCAGAGGGGAATCGTATCATACTGACATAGATTGAAAGTGAGAATCATACTGTCATTGGCTCCCTTGATCGGTTGACCCGTGCACCAGGCCACGATCTGATAGGAGTCGTCAATCACAGCCATAAAGAAATCACTGTAGGTGTCGCCTCTCCAAGCCCAGTCCGCACGAATCGCGAGTCCGGGAATGTCTGGAATGGCGTCCCTGTTTGCGATGCAATACACGGCACCGGGACTTGCGGCTAGGACTTCCTCCAGAGCACTGGAAGCGGATGCATAAGTGAGGAGGCACGACAGGTAGTCAGGAAAGTACTTTTTCATATTGTCGCCGTATAACTCATAACGCGCGCCATTTTCATCCTTGGTCACCGGCACGGTCACACGAACCGTCTCGGGCTTGCCCAAAATGCACGACGTAATAACAGCGCCCTCGGTCACCGCGCCGCGCGCCACCAACGAATCCAGCAATGTCTTCTCGCTGCTCTTGAGCTTGGCCGTCAGCGCGGCCTTGGAGACCAGCGCCACGTCGGCGCGCTTGAATTGAATGTTGTTGTCGGCCTTGTACTGCCCCGAGGTAAGCCCGAGCGCATCGGACAGCGTCCAGGCTGTCGCCCATTCGAAATCCTGGCCGGACGCATAGCCCAGCGCGCGAAGCACAAAGGTGAGGTACATGGCGGCCGAGGCGGGGCGGTTTCCGCTGAACGACGCGGCTCCGGTGCCGGTGGTCAGGCCGTTTTCGTAGGCGTAACCCACGTAGGGCTTGGCCCACTCGTCCAAGTCGGTGAAGGGTGTACTCCAGGTCCCGGACAGCGCCTCGTCCTCCCGCCCCAGCAGGCGGACAAGCATGGTGACGGCCTCCTGGCGGTTGGGCGCGCGGTCGAGGCTATAGATCGGACGGCCGTTGTCACCGAGGCCGGTACCCTGAAACAGACCGAGCGTATACAGCGTATCGGCGGCCAGGGCCTCATTGCTCGCCGCGTGAACGACAGGGAACAGCCCGCACAGCAGGACAAGCGTCAGCAACAGAGCGACGGTTTTTTTCATACATCCTCATCCCATCTTATGTATTGAGCGGTATGTGGCGATTGGTAATCATTGTATCACACAACCGACACATAAGCAAATTGAATGAAGGGCGCTTTAACTTGTAGAATGAAAAGCAGCGCACTTTTCCGTCTGGAGCGCACCGCGCACCGGCGAACTCCGTGCCCCTTGACAAGAGGCCGTGCGTGATGTATGGTAAAGATACTCAAAAAATAGGAGGACGCAAACTTGAAAAAGAGAATCCTGTCCCTGGCCATGGTGGCCATGCTGATGATTTCCCTGTGCGCCATGCTGACCGCGTGCGGCGGCTCGAACGACGGGCTGGCAGGAACCAAGTGGACACTCAGCGGCGGAGAGATGGCCGGCGTCGAAGTAACGGCTGAGCAGCTGCAAGCGGCTCTGGGTGACTGCACCATGGAATTCAAATCGGGCGGCAAAGTTTCTCTTGTGGCCGCCGGGCAAACGTCAGAGGGCACATACACCGTGGATGGAGATACCATCAAGATGACCGATGACTCGGGTGCGGAAATCGACATCGCAAAATCCGGCGACACGTTGACGATGACGCAGGATTTCAGTGGATCCGCCATCACCATGACCTTTAAGAAGCAATAGGCACGCCAACAGAAGTATAGACCGATTGGCACGAAAAACGCCCCCGTCAGGCTGCCAATGGCCTGCACGGGGGCTTCGTCTTGTCCGAATGGGTATAACGCCCCACGAGGGGGAGGCTAACTTTCGAATAAGCTTTGTTAGACATACGTGTTGATTTGCGCGAAAAACAGCAAGTTCTGCGGAAACAGAATAGCACGAGGCATCACGTCCTCCGTTTCTGTCAAGGGATGAAACAACATCAATACGAGGGTATAACAGCGCGTTCGAAAAAAGAGGACGTCCCGGCACAAAGCCAAGACGTCCAAAGGGGAATCCCAGGCAAGCGATGATCCATTAAGACATGGTGATTCGGCGAGAATTTTTGCGCACTGGCAAGGCGCAAAAACGCAGGAATGCTTTGTGCCTTTCAAGTTTTTGAAACGCAGTCAGGGCGTAAAAAGGCCGGCGAAGCGCCGTGCCGTATGGATCCGCGTTTGCCTTGGAGGATCAGAAAATGTCACGTGGGTTGGTTACGCCTTCCCCTTATACAGCGACCCGGGGTTGGGCAACACCTTGCGCCCATATGTACCGTTGACGACCAGCGCCGCCGAGAGATAGATGCCCATGAGGCCACAGACCAACAGGGCAATGCCGGCGATGTGCGAGAACACCGAGGACACCTCGGGCGCGAACAGCTTGAGGTCGGCGATGACGATACAGGGAACGGCCACGTTGAGGCCCAAAACAATGAAGAACAACAGGGCGGGGCTTTTGAAGAACGCGGGCGTCCACAGCGCCACAACCAATGCAAGCGCCAGCCAGCACCAGCCGTCGATGCGGGTGTCGAGACCCTGCGTGAAGTATTTGAGGAACATTTCCCCGCCCGAGACCAGCATGAAGTAGGCGGAGAAGTAGAGGAACGTGTTGCCGCCGGCCAGATTGCCCGACTTGAGGTCGAGCAGCGCGACGACGATCTGGATGAAGAACCCGCCGATGAGGAAGCAGCCCATCAGCGGCAGCGCGGTCTTTTCGACCTGTCCGGTGAGCAGCGCGAAGAAGGCAAAGCAGGCGACCGCCAGGGCCACCAGCCCGGCGGGGGTGGGATTGGCCCAGGCGCTGGGCGCTTGTGTCTTGTTGTCCATGTTTCATACGTCCTTTCTTATTTGGGCAAACGCCGAACCAATAGATCACAGCATCACAGCGGCCTTTTTTCACACTGACCTCATCGCAAAAACTTGAAAGGCACAAAGCATTCCTGCGTTTTTGCGACTTGTCAGTGCGCAAAAATTCTCGCCGTGCTACTATGTCGATTGATTCATCATTTGCCCAGTGACCGCTGAACCAAAATCCTCTTGAAATACACATGGATTGATTTGGTGGTCACGGGAGTGTGCGCTGTGGGTTACTTCAGCATGAGAAAGTTGTTGAGGGGACAAAAAACGCCCCGCGGTGTGGAGTACACCGCGGGGCGTCGAGATTTCAAAAGTAGTGTGCTATGAAATCCTCAAAACGTCACGAAAATGCGGCACAATCCGATAAGCCCTATTGATAAAGCTCAGAATCAGAGCCAGCCCAATAAAGCCAATCAGAAGTATGCCGTTGTTTAGCAGGTTGATCATTTTCGCAAACCCCTCAACATGGATTTCCATGAGTATAGCACGGGGGGCAGGGGGAAGTCAAATGAATTTTTTTGAAGAGGGGGCTATCGGTATACAATGGACGAATAAGTTGTGGCGAAAGGATACCCCTGTCCCGAATCCTCGTTGATCGACCATGTCATTAAGCCACGGATGGGATGTCTGTCTTGAGCCAATTGAGAAAGCGTCCAGGCCACGTCTTCAGGATCCTGCACATAACCGTTGAAGGCGGCGTTCGGCGTGGCGGGCAGTCCGATGGCCAGTGCGTCGGCCGGGATGGCCGTGAATTCCTGATTGCCATGGATCAGGGCGTCGGTCAGCGTATACAGGAACAGTGCTTTGTTATCGTCGTCATTCTGTGCCAGGTATTGCCCGTCCAGCCATACACCGTCGTCACCCTGGTTGTAGTATTGGGGGAATACAAAATCATAGGCGCCCTCCAAACCCTCCACATAGGGGATGTATGCGCCGTCGGGTCCGCGCAAAGTCGGAAATTCGGGTGTCATCGCGATGATAAACGACTGCCCCAGCCCCTGGTAATAGAATTTCAGTCCCCGCAGTGCCGCCGGGATGACGGTTTGATTGTCGGCCGCGGTCATGGACTCCCCCTCCAGATCAAGGATCACGCCGTCAAATCCATAACGATTGACAGCGTCCCGCAGCTGATTCATAAAGTCGGTCTGTCCGGCCGCATCGATTGCGATATAGGTATTCGCGCCGCCCAATGTCAGCAGGACGGTGCGCCCCTGCTCCTTGAGGGTACGGATACCGCGAATGACATCGTCATCGGTCAGATAGACCGGGGTCAGATTGGGCTGGCCGTATGAGCCGGGCGTGAAGACAAGGCCGATGACGTTGTAACCGGCCGGTATCGTGGACAGATCGGCGCCGCTCGGCCACTCCGACAAAAAACCGGCGATAAGATTTGGATTGTCCGGGGCGGGCCGCCGCGTCAAATCAATCGGATCTTCGGCGATGACGGGTGAAGCATACATAGCAGTTCTCCTTATTCGCAAAATGTTGCTTCATTCTATTCACCTTGGAGAAAAAGAGTGAGGGAACGCAAAACGGGCGCCGGCCGGGAGGAGATGCGTTGCACCTCGTCGGGAAGACGGCCATCGAAGAGCATCTCCCAAGGAAAACCCAAAGGCCGGGCGGACACCTCTGTCCGCCCGGCCCTTCTATGTCTTTCTCTTTTTCCCCGCTCTATTTCTGTCTCTGTTTTATGCGCCCGTCATCAACCGCCGGACGCCGCCTGATGCGCCTCGATGGCCTGTTGCACCATCATGTCCTTGACCTTCATCAGCCGGGTCAGGTTGCCGCGCTCGTTTTCATCCAGCTTCATGGTGATGTAGCGGATGGTCTCCTCCAGCTGCGGGATCACGACATATTCCAGTGCGTTGACACGCCGGCGCGTCTTTTCGATCTCCCCGGCCAGCAGCTGCATTGACTTTTCGATCTGCGCCAGATCGAGCATGTCGCCGAACACCTCGGATAAGGCGCTGGTGGCGTCGTCCAGCTCGCCCGAGGTCTGGGCGAAGCCGTAGGGGTAGATGTCGGCGCCGTCGTCGTTGCTCGTTTGGAAATCGTAGACCGGCACGTTGACGCTCATGATGTTGCGGAAGCTCTGCGTCAAGCTGACGCTCTGTTTCGGATAGAGCAAAGCCTGCATGAGCATTTCAGGGGACATGGCCGCCGCCGCGACGGTAAAGCTCTCATGCACGCGTACAAGCGCCGCCTCGACGCGTATGCGCAGGTCGCGGTTTTGGCGCATGATGTCGAGGAACTGCTTCATCAGCTCGTCCCTCTTGTCACGCAGCAATTTATGCCCGCGCCGGGCGGTGCGCAGACGCGCTTTGAGCCGGGTCAGCTCCATGCGCGTAGGATTGACGTTCAATCTGGCCAAAGCTCAGGCCCCATTTCTGTGTCTGTCTCTTTTCTCCGAATTCACTTCGGAGAAAAGTCCTTAACCCGCGCCAACGAGGCGCGAAACCTGGGAATCTAAAGGGGGATGGGATCCCCCTTTACACAGGATAATATTTCTCGATAAACTCGGGCTTGATGCGCTTCAATTCGCTCTTGGGCAGAATGGTGAGCAGCTTCCAGCCGAGGTTCAGCGTCTCCTCGATGGTGCGGTCGGTGTCGTAGCCTTGGCTGACATATTGTTTTTCGAAGGCGTCGGCAAAGGCCGCGTATTTTTTGTCGACGTCGGTCAGCGCCGCCTCGCCCAAAATGGTCATCAACTCTTTGGCTTCTTTGCCGCGCGCGTAGGAGGCGAACAGCTGGTTCATCGTGTTGGCGTGATCCTCGCGCGTCTTGCCGCGTCCGATGCCCTTGTCCTTCAGCCGGGACAAACTGGGCAAAACGTCAACAGGCGGTTGTAAACCTTTTCGATACAACTCTCTGGACAGGATGATCTGTCCTTCGGTGATATAACCTGTCAGGTCTGGAATGGGATGGGTCTTGTCGTCCTCCGGCATGGACAGGATGGGGATCATCGTAATGGAGCCCTCTTTGTCCATTCGGCGTCCGGCCCGTTCATACAGGGTCGCCAGGTCGGTGTATAAATAACCCGGATAGCCCCGGCGCCCCGGGACCTCCTTGCGCGCCGCCGATACCTCGCGCAGCGCCTCGGCGTAGTTGGTGATGTCGGTCAGGATGACCAGCACATGCATGTCCTCTTCAAAGGCCAGATACTCTGCCGCCGTCAGCGCCATGCGGGGCGTGGCGATGCGCTCAATGGCCGGGTCGGAGGCCAGGTTGATGAACAGCACCGTACGGTCGATGGCGCCGGTCTTTTTGAAGTCGGAGATGAAGAAATCAGCTTCCTCAAATGTGATGCCGATGGCCGCGAACACAACGGCAAAGTTGGACTCGCCGCCCAGCACCTTGGCTTGCCTCGCGATCTGCGCCGCCAGGTTGGCGTGCGGCAGACCCGAACCGGAGAAGATGGGCAGCTTCTGGCCGCGCACCAGGGTGTTGAGGCCGTCGATGCTCGACACGCCGGTCTGAATGAACTCGGAGGGGTAGTTGCGCGCCGCCGGGTTCATCGGCAAACCGTTGATGTTGCGGCGTGCCACCGGCAAAATGTCGGGCGCGCCGTCGATGGGGCGGCCCAGGCCATTGAACACACGGCCCATCATGTCGCCCGAAACGGCCAGATCAAGCGCGTGCCCTAAAAAGCGCACCTTGGACTCGGCCAGATTGATGCCGGCCGACGATTCAAACAGCTGCACCAGCGCATTGCTGCCGTCGATCTCCAGCACACGGCAACGGCGGATTTCGCCGTTGGGAAGCTCGATTTCGCCCAGCTCGTCAAAGGTCACGTTCTCCACCTGACGCACCAGCATCAGCGGCCCGGCGACCTCCTGTATGGTACGGTACTCGGTCATCACAGCGCATCCACCTCACTTTCGCTCAGAATCCGGATCTCATCGCGCAGCGCCTGCTCCATTGCCTTGTAGGCTTCCTTGTACTCGTCGGGCGGCACGTTCTTGGCGCGGCCGATCTGCTCCAGTACATTGAGCTCGAAGAGCCGCTGCATGGCGATGCCGCCGGCCAGCGCCTCGCGTCCCAGGGTGTCGTAAGTGTAGGCCAAGCGCAGAAGGCCGATCTGCCGGTCGGGGTGTGAATAGGAGTCGACGTCGCCGAAGGCGTCCTGCTGGAGGAAGTCCTCCCGAATCATGCGCGCCGTCTCCATGGTCAACCGGTCGGGCGGCGAGAGACTGTCGACGCCGACCAGCTGGACAATTTCGTTCAGCTCGGATTCGTTTTGCAGCATGCTCATCGCCCAGCCGCGGATTTCGGAGAATTGCTTATCCACGTTCTCGTCGAACCAGGGTGAAAGGCGGTCGAGATAGAGCGAATAGGAGTTGAGCCAGTTGATGGCCGGGAAGTGGCGGCGGTAGGCCAGTGAGGAGTCAAGCGCCCAGAACACCTTGACGATGCGCATGGTGGCCTGCGAAACCGGCTCGGACAGGTCGCCGCCCGGAGGCGAGACCGCGCCGATGGCCGATAGACTGCCCATGCGATCGCCCGAACCCAGCGTATAGACGCGTCCGGCGCGCTCGTAGAATTGCGCCAGCCGCGAGGCCAGGTAGGCGGGATAGCCTTCCTCGCCCGGCATTTCCTCGAGACGGCCCGACATCTCGCGCAGCGCTTCGGCCCAGCGGGAGGTCGAGTCGGCGATGACGGCCACGTCATAGCCCATATCGCGGTAGTATTCGGCAATCGTGATGCCGGTGTAGATGGACGCCTCGCGCGCGGCCACCGGCATGTCGGAGGTGTTGGCGATGAGTACGGTGCGTTTCATCAGGCTCTCGCCCGAGCGCGGATCCTTCAGCTCCGGAAACTCGCGCAGCACGTCGGTCATCTCGTTGCCGCGTTCGCCGCAGCCGATGTAGATGACAATGTCGACGTCCGACCATTTGGCCAGCTGATGCTGCACAACCGTTTTACCCGAGCCGAACGGTCCCGGTACGGCGGCTGTTCCGCCCTTGGCGATGGGGAACAGCGTGTCGATGATGCGCTGTCCGGTGACCATCGGCAGGTTGGGGGGGACTTTTTCCCTGTACGGCCGTCCGACGCGCACCGGCCACTTCTGCGCCATGGTCAGCGGCTTTTTGGCGCCGTCGCCGGTTTTGACGACCGCGACAGTGTCGGTCACGGTGAACGAACCCGACTCAATCGACTCAACAGTGCCCGAGACGCCGCGCGGCACCAGAACGCGGTGCTGCACCAGCACGGTCTCTTGCACGGTACCCAAAATGTCGCCCTCGGAGACCCGGTCACCGGCTTTGACGGTGGGGACAAAGTCCCACTTCTTGTCATGGTCAATGGGCGAAACCTCGACGCCGCGTGCGATGGTATCGCCGGTTTTCAGACGAATGGCCTCCAGCGGGCGCTGGATGCCGTCGTAGATGGTCTCGATGAGGCCCGGTCCCAGCTCGACCGAAAGCGGCGCGCCGGTCGTTTCGACGGCGTCGCCCGGCCCTAGACCCGCGGTCTCTTCATAGACCTGTATGGAGGCGCGGTCGCCGCGCATCTCGATGATCTCACCGATCAGACGCTCGCGTCCGACGCGCACTACGTCGAACATGTTGGCGTCCGAAAGGCCCTCGGCCACGACCAGCGGGCCTGAAATCTTGCGGATTTTTCCGTTTCCCAAAATAGTTGCACCTCCAAAGATAGAAGAGCCGAGCAGGTCGGCAGGGACCACAGTGAACGCAGCGGGGAAGGAAACCGGCGGCCAACGGCCAAGCCGCGTTTCCGCGCACGAGGAGAGAGCAGTGTGACCGCCCGCCGACCGCCACGATGCTTGACAGGAACGAAGAGCCGAGTCGACGCGCAGGTGAAATAAGAAATCATAGGGGCCCCGTTGGATCCCCATGGGATTGGAAACGAGGGATAAACAGCGGGAAGAAAGTCACGTCCTCCGTCGTCCCCCCCCGTGGGGACAATTCCCGTTCCCCCCGCAGGGGAGTTCAGCAGACAATCACATCAGGTATTCAAAATATCCGCGCCGACCGCCCGCTCCACGGCGGACTTCAGCGCCGACATGCCCATCCCGGCGGGTCCTTCCTTGCCGGGGATGACAATGATGGCCGGCGTGACCTTGTCCTTGTAACCGTCAATCTCGGGCGCAAGCTCAGCGGCCAGACGCTCGGTGATATAGATGACAGCCGTCGTCTCGGAAAGTGCACGGAGAATTTTCCGAGCCTCCTGCGCCTCCTCGACCGGGTGTATGCCGAGCCCCAGCGCCGAAAAGCCGAGAATGCTGTCGCGGTCGCCCATCACGGCAATATCCATACAATCACTCATTTCAGAGAAGGTTTGAGTTTAGAAAGGGGTTATCGCGCTGTGCGCGATGAATCCACTCGGGATTTTGGCGGATTCACTTCGTCAAAATCTCATCCGCTTTTCTCTCTTTTGAAGAACCGCAGTTCTTCAAAAGATGGTTTCTCGTACCCGTCCCATCGTCACCTCACGGGAAGTGCCCGCACGCCGGGCGGCCATAATGGTGCGAATGGACGGCAGCTCCGACTCACGCGCGGCCAGATAGGCCACAAGCGGCGCCGCGCCGAACGAGACATAGCGCGCCGAGCGCAGGCAAGCGGTCAGTGCGTTCTCACAGGCCTGCTCGAACGCAGTGAGCGGCTCGGAACGATTGGCGGCCGGTACGGCCAGCGACGCGGCCTGAGCAAGCGGCCCCGCATGATACAACTCGGCGAAACCGGTGCCGCCCGAAACGGCGGTCACCAGGCGAGAAACATCGACCGTGCCGCCCGGCAAAAGCGCGTTCTCGAGGAAATCGGCGTCGTGCCCCATACGAAGCGCGCGTGTCACAATGCGCAGGTTGGTCACGTCGATATAAAGTCTGGCGTAGCCGATCAGGAAGTCGCATTCGCTGCGCTTGGCTGTGTTCAGCATCTCGGCCAGCATGGCGCGGTCGAGCGACAGGTCGGCTTGCTGCGGGTCGCGCGTACGCGCCAGCAGTCCGCGCGCCTCGGTCAGCGCGTCGCGCATGTCGGGCGGCAAGTCCTGAAACCGCAGGTTGCGCACGGCCTCCAGAAAGGCGTCGGGCGTCACCCGTCCCAACGGGGACAACAGGCGTTCCTCCAGTGAGTCGTTCTGCTCAGACTTGATCCAGACCTTCATGTTGTGCGTGTCGTATTTGATCTTAAAGAAGTCGGCTAGAGACGCGTCGGGCGTCAGATCGGAGATCATGGCGTAGGTGCCCGAAAGAGCCTCACGCAGGATCTCCTCCAAATCGCGTGCACGCGCCGTATCGTAACCGCATTCCTCCAGAACGCGCAGCGCGTCCTCCTCCGGGCCCGCGTCGAAAAGACGCTGACAGCGCTCGGCGGTGAGCAAGCTTTTTTCCAGCGAGCGGATGCGTGTGGTGGCGTACAGATACGCGGTGTCGGGCTGCATAGCGGTCACCTCTCCCTCGTAAAATCCATTCTTTCGCAGGCGAATTCACTTCGCCGGAGAAAGCTCCGCTTTCCCATCGAGGAAAAACGTCAGTTTTTTCTCGACTGAAATAAAATCTTGGCCACATCGGCGGTGAGCGAATCGCGCAGACCGCGCAGCAGCGCCGCGAAGGTACAGTTGACCTCCACATCACCGCGCTTGAGCATCAATCCGCCCGGCAGCGGACGGGGATGGGCCGAAAGCGTCAATTGCCCGGGCTTGCCCGCGTCGGCCAGCAGCTTGTTGGCCTGTTCGAGCACTTTTTTGCCGTAGCGGGTGTGATCGGACAGCGAAAACACCAGCTCCTCCTGCCCGGTCTGCGCACCCCGCGCGGCCAATTGCGCCAGCAGCGTCACCAGGGCATCGGCCTCCAGACGGCTGAGCTTTTGCTCGGCCAGCGTGAACGCCTCGTCGATCATGTCCTGCTTGACCGACAGCGTATGGAGCCGGGATTGCAGCGCGGCCACGCCGACCAGACGTTTTTGGTGCGCCTCGGCGTCGCGCGCGCCCTTTTCGGCCAGCAGCGCCACCTGCGCGTCGGCCTCATCGTGGAAGCGCTTGGTGATGACCCGCGCCTCTTCGTCGGCCTTGCGATTGATCTCATCGCAGGCGTCTCGGGCGTCGGCCTCAATACGCGCCGTTATTTTGTCCAGACCTTCCAAACTCGGTCACCTCTCAGTCGATGCAATGCAGGGGGTTTCCCGATACAAAAGAAACAGTGAGAACGCAACGCGTCCCATCCCCCGCATTCCTTGCGTTTCGCAGGCGAATTCACTTCGCCTTTTCAATGATCATTTTTTCCCGAATTCACTTCGGGAAAAACCCCTTAACCCGCGCAACGAGCGCGGAACCGGGGCCTCAAAAGGGGGATTGGATCCCCGCTTTTCTTACTTCACTTGCAGCAACAGCAGCAGCGATGCCAAGAAGCTGATGATGGCGTAGAACTCGACCATGACCGCCATCAGAATGGCGTTGCCCTGCGCCTCCGGACGCTTGGCGATGACACCGACGCCGGCCGCGGCCACACGTCCCTGCGCGATGGCCGAAAGCAAACCGCCGATGGCGATGGGCAAACAGGCGGCCAGAATATAGGCACCCTGTGCGATGGTCATGTCAGCCGTTTTGGTCAGCTCGGGCATTTTGACAAACACGGCGAAGAACCAGATGACAAAGCCGTACAGGCCCTGCGTACCGGGCAGGATTTGCAGGATGAGGATACCGGAGAATTTGGAGGGATCCTCCGTGATGAGTCCCGCGCCGGCCTCGCCGACGATGCCGACGCCCTTGGCCGAGCCGACACAGGCCAGACCCACGGCCAGCGCCGCTCCCAGAAAAGCAAGCCCCATGCCTCCGAATTGGGAAATCCAATTTTCCATGAGTTGATTCCATCCTTTCGGTTTTCACTGTTTATTCTTTTAGGTAATCGCTGACCAGTACGGCACGGCGCTTCGCCGGACTTTTTGCACCCTGGCTTCGTTGCAAAAACTTGAAAGGCACAAAGCATTCCTGCGTTTTTGCGCCTCGCCAGTGCGAAAAATTCTCGCCGAATCACCATACCTTAATTGATCAGCGATTACCTAGGGGCGCACAGCGCCCGAAGCAACAAGAGAAATTCATTTCGCAATGTCTATTAAAAAGCTGCTGTAGGGGTCGATGCCCACATCGACCCGTTGAACGGGCTGTAATGGTTTTCCTACCCCGCGTCCGCCTCCACATCCACGAATTTGGTCGTCTCCAGCGTCAGCGGCGTAAACGGTGCGCCGCCCGATTCGTAGAACTTGGAGAAGAACTCCAGGTATTGCAGCCGCGCCGCGTGGACATAGGTGCCGATGATGTTGATGGCCATATTGAACACATGTCCCACAAGGAAGATGGCCAGGAAGAACACGAGACCCAGGAAGAAGCCGGCGGTGCCCGGTGCGCCGATCATCATGGCGCCCATGGTGTTGAACACGCTGCCCAGCACGCCGCCGGCTAAGCCCAGCGCCATCAGGCGGGAATAGGAAAGCACGTCGGAGATGTAGCCGGTCAGATCGTAGAGTGACATTAGTCCGCTCAAAAGCTTCCGGACAATACCCTTTTTGTGCCGGCCCTGCGTCAGGATGAGCGCTACAAACCCGGCGACCATGACATAGGGCGTTCCGCCCAGCGCCAGGACGGCGATCCCGGCAAACAGAAGCCAGAAAGAGCCGACATCCCACAGCGCGTCCCACGGATGTCCGTCGCGGAAGCAGAGGTAGGCTTTAACGCCCATGCCGAACAGCAGATGTACCACGCCGATGCCCAGCGCCACGATCAGCAGCACCATCGGATCCTCCAGCGGGTTGAGCAGACACTGGACGAGCGGTTTGCCTTCGTAACCAAACACATTTTTAGCAATGACGTCGATGGCGTCACTGAAGTAGCCGCCCAGCGCTACGCCCCACAAAAGCGACGTCACACCGCAGATGCCCATCAGCGGGAACATATAGCCCATCATGCCCTTGGGCTTGAACTTGCGGCACACGATGATTGAAATGGCGATGAGCGCCAGGCCATAGGCGGCGTCGGCGTACATCATGCCGAAGAACACGGCATAGAACACCGACATCAGCGGATTGGGGTCGATGTTGCGATACCGGGGCAGCGCGTACATATTGGTGACCATATTGAAGGGCTTGGTGAACCAGTTGTTCTTAAATTGGATGGGCGGCTCTTCCTCATCGAGCGGATCCAGCGCCTCAAACGCGCAGGCGAAGCGTTTTTCCAAGCCTTCCTGCAGCGGCTTCATGGCCGGCGCGGACACCCAGCCGTCCAGGAAAAAGACCGAGCCGATTTCGAGCAGCCGGGCGCTCGACTCGGCGGTTTTCATGTCGATGTTGAGGCGGTCGACCGCCATTTCGAGAAAGGGCAAGTCGTCCTTGCGGTCGATGATGGACTGCCTGTCCTGCTTGATCTGTTCCTCCAGCGCGTCAATGCGCCGGTTCAGGTCGCGGAGATTGTCCTTGACCGTGCCGGTGTAGGCCTTGAACGATACCGGCGAAGCGGCCAGCGCTTTCAGAGCGGCCCAGGCGTCGTCGGTTTCGGCCGGATGGGTCAGCAGACAGGCGTAACGCAGTTGTTCGTCGCTGCCGATTTCCTCCACGGAATGCGCCGGAGCCGCCTCGTTCAGCGCCTCGCGCAGCACGGAAAGCTCCACCTTGCGCGGGACGGTGAAAAACGACACCGAAAGACCGCGCGTATCCTTCTGGTCGAGCGGCAAGTCCAACGCCGCCCATGGCGTCAGCGCCGCGATCTCATTTTGAAGACGTCCGATTTCGGCGCGCTGTGACGACAGGTCGAGCGCGCTTTGGTTGATATCGGCGGACAGCTCCTGCGCGCGGGCAAGCGTTTGTTCCGACAGAAAATCGGTCATCGACACGGTTTCGCGCACCCGGAAAAATGGCTTTTTGATTTCGGCGGTTTTGCGCAGCGTTTCCACGGCCGCCAGCATGTCGTTGAGAAGGACACGCAGACGGGGCAGATGGTCGGCCGACTTGTGCGCCAGCTCGGCCCATTCGGGATCGTCGAGCCGATCCGACGCGTCGGACACCTGCACACAGCCGCGCCGCAAAAGTTCGCGGAGCAGCGTGTCCCGGTCGGCGGTCAGCGCGAGCAGCCGGAACCGTTTCATCGGTACGATTGCCACTACGCCTTCACGATCCTTTCCAAAATAAAATCAGCCGCGGCGTCTAAACGGGCAGTTGCACCCGACTTTAGAGCGTCCACGGCGGACTGCGCGTCTTGTTCCAGCGTGACGCGCTGTTGTTCGGCTTCTTTTTCGGCGGCGGAAAGAAGGATTTTGTTTTGCGCTTCGGCCTTGCTTATTTGCTCGTCCAAAAAACGCTGGCCCTCGGCCTGCGCATCGGACATCCGCTTTTTGGCGGCCACGGCGGCATCCTGCTGCATCACGGCGGCACGCGCTTCGGCGTCATGCACCTGACGAATCGCGTCTAAAGACATAGTAAGCCTCCCCTCACTGCGTCATGAAAACCACAATATTTTAGATAGCTTGCCATGCGGCGGGTGGATTCATTCAGAAGTATATAACGGGTATCGGTCGTTTGTCCATGCTTCTCCAGTGCTTTTCGGAAAATTTGTGGGGAAAATGAAATCTTTGGAGTTGTCAACCGAAAAGTTCGACAGAATGACAACGAAGAGCCTCGTCGACGCGCAGGATAAATAAGGCCATGCCGCACCCGGAAAACAGGGCTGGTCGTCTCACGCAAGACCAGGCGGCATTTCCGGAAGGCGTCAGACTTATTTCGCTGGCGAGCGCGGCGCGCTCGGGGCTTGACATCATCGTCAGGAGAAAGTCACGTCTTTCGTCGTCCCCCGTGAGGAACAAAACAACTTCACTTCTCCCCGATCAAAATCATCGCGAACACGCAATAGTTGAGCGTGTCGGTCAATTGCGCCTTCCAGCTGTCGTTTTCGTGCACCTCGCGGTTTTCCCGCCACAGATGCCGGGCGCGTGTGATTTTGATGAGCATTTGGTCGGTGATCGATGCCGGGGTCATGTCGTGCCACGCGTTGCCGTAATCGTGGTTCTTGCGCACCAACAGAGCGCGCGCCGCCTGCGCCTGCTTGTCATAGGCTGCCAGCACAGCGTCGTTCGAGACGTCGGCCAGCAGCGCCGGATCCTCCACCGCCGCGTCGGAATCGGGCAGGGCGGGGTCGTCGCGGAACAGCCCGATCAGACAGTAGTTGATAATGCCCAGATATTCGTCCTCGACCGGATCGCCCACCAGATTGGGCGCCTGCTCCAACGTGCGCAGCCGTTTGAGCTTGACCCAAATCTGGTCGAGCAGCGATTCAAACCGAAAGATCAGCCAGGTGGGGCCGTAATCTGCAAGCTTGCGCGCGAAAATAGCCCGCGCCTGTCCGACCGCCCGGTCAAAGGCTGTGTCCACTGAAATCATACCATCCCATCCTTCGTTAGGGGAGACAAGATGTCGCCATTCTCCCCATTGTAGGGGTCGATGCCCACATCGACCCGCCGCGCCAGAAAAGCCTATCATGCAAATTTAAGCGTGGCCGACCCGAGCCCATCCAGTTACATGTTGCCATACAAAAGCGCAGCCGCGTCCCGGCGTGTCGTCCCACCGGCCGTCCCGCCGCCCAACACCGCCGCAAACCGCGTGATGTCCTCGGCCGTGGCTTTCCGCGCTGACGCGAATCCCTGCGGAAGCAGCGCCCGCTCAACCGCCCACGCCATCGCGCGGCGGTAGGGATGCGCGCCCGGAACAAACCCGTCGTCGAGCGAGGTCAGCCGCGGCGCGGTCATCATGCACAGCTCGCCCAGCGTAATATCCTGATCGGGGCGGAAGGTGTTGTCCCGGTAACCGGTGACATGTCCGGCTTCCTCGGCGCGCTTCAGCAGGGGACAAAGCTCGTCCTCGGGGGGCAGATCCTCGAAAGCAGACAGCGCCATCAGTTCGGAGACGGTGACCACGCGGTAGCCGTACTCCTTCAGCAGTTGGAGCTGGAGCGGCAGCGCGTCGGCCACCGGCGTGGTGAGCGAGAGGTTGCAGCCGTCTTTCCCGAAAATGAGAATGCCCGAGAGCGCGTCCGGGTCGTGTTGCAGCAACGCCCGCAGCGGCGCGACCATATCCTCGACGTCCTGCTTGTAGTCGCCCTTGGAGGGCAGCCAGCCGCCGCCGTCCACCCGCGCGGCCATGTAGTGGTAGCCCATGTGTGCGTAAACGTCGTAGACGCTCGCGCCGTCGGGCAGATCGTCGACATAGTGCGGCGGGCGCGCCAGCTTCATCTCCTGCCCGGTGATTTCCCGGACTAAGGTGTGCAGCCGGACGAGGTCGCCGTATACGGCCTTGCGGTCGGGCAAAAACGCCCGGCGGCCGTACACCATACGCTTCCGGCCGTAAAGAATATGGGAAAAACTGTGGTTGCTCAGCTCCATGCCCGACCGGTGGAGTAGGGTGATCAGGTCGGGGCGCGCCAACGCGCCGCCGTCGGCGTCCCGCCCAAACAGCGGGTAATGGTCGTAGCGGTTGCCCAGCGCGAAATGCGTACCGGGCGCGCCCGGCTCGTCGGGATAGTGATCTGCCGTCGAGCCGACGACATCGAAGGTGGCCGAAAACCCATGCCGCGCAAACGCCTGACAGAGCAGCGCCGTGAGGCAGGGTTCGTCCGGGGACGCGCCGCCCGACGCCATGAGTGCCTGCGCTGTTTTCGTATCCCGAAGGGGCGGCAGGCCAAACGGCCCGTCGTCAAAGGTCATGGCGCACACGCGCTGACCCTTGAGCGGGTATACGGCTTCTATACGGCGGCAGGGCGACATAAACACCGGCCGCCGCGCCTTGAGGAAGTCTTTTCGCTTATGGTTGAGGGTTCTCAAAATTGAGAACAGCGGCATGTTCATAGACGTTCAGGCCGGACGGGGTTGCCGTCCGGGTGCCTCCTTAAAGAGTGGGGGTTATTCCGAATAATTTCGCCATTGACCCTTGTCACACATCAAGTCATGCAGCCGGACAGCCATCAGGAAGGCGTGCTCCCGGGTGATGTTGCCCTTCGGGTTGAACTTGTCGCGGTAACCGAGGATGATGCCGTAGGACGACATGCGCCCGACCGGGCTTGTGGCGTACGGGGCGATGAGCGATTGGTCGAGGAAAACCGTGGCGTCCGCCCCGGGAAACTCGTGGTCGATGTCCGCCTTGTCGAGCAACCGTGTCATCATCACGGCGAAGTCCTGCCGGGAGACCGGCGCGTCGGGGCGGAACTTTTGGGGGCTTGTCCCGGTGATATAGCCCGCCTCATAGCATTGCCGCACCTCAAAATCATGGGTGTCGGCAAACGGGTCGGTCTTGGGCGGGGGCAGGCGCTTTCCGGTGAGCTCGTAATGCAGCCAAGACAGCAACACGCAGCATTCGGCGCGTGTCAAAGCCTTGGAGAGATGGTGGTTGAGCTGAGAAGGAAAGCTTGGAACAGTTTCGTCATAATCAGCCGGGAGTGATGAGGGCCATTCCAGAGAGGAAAGATCAAAGGCGTCCTCCGTCGTCGGTCCCAACACAAACGCGCCGGTCCTGTCGATGACACCGACCTTGGCGTCGGGGTTGTACTCGCTCTCGTCATAGTCCTCGTCCAGCCAGAGAATAGCGTATGGGCCATCAAAGTAACCCGCATTGGCAAACCGATAGCCAATCACCACCCGGCCTGTTTTGTCAATGAAGCCCCATTTTCCGTTCTTCTTCACGGCGCACAGGTCGCTGCTGAACCAGGAAATGTCCTCAAACTGCGCGGGGATCACCATTTTGCCGGCCTCGTTGATCACCCCCCACAGGTTGTCCTTTTTGACAGCGTAAAGATCTTCGGACGTGCCCCTGATTTCCTGATACATCAGGGGGACGATCATCTTGCCTGTTTTGTCGATAAGACCATATCGCTCGCTCTCTTCGACGATGGCCAGGCCCGCGAAAAAGTCTTCGGCGCTGTTGAACTGCGGTTGGATGACAAACGCGCCGGTTCTGTCAATGTAGCCCCAGATCCCGTTGACCGCCACAGCGGCCAGGCCTTCGTAGAAATTGTTCGCGTCGGAAAAACGCGGGGAAATGACCGGCGCACCGCTCGAGTCCATATATCCAAACCCGATGTCCGTGTTGTACGCCCGCATGCCGTTGCACAAAGAATAAAAATAGTTGGCGACGAAGGGGAGGATGGTTTCATTGTTGATGTCTATAAGGCCACATTTCCCATTGCGCTCGGCACGGAAAAGCGTCCCGTCGCTGTCAAAATCGAGATACAGAGCGTCATAACGGAAGGGAATGAGCACGGTTTCAAAATCCTCGCTGACAACTCCATATTTCCAGTCCTTTTGGACAATCCAAACGGGATCGGTGACACCGTCCAAATCGTCGCCCACATATTCCCGCTCTTGAATCTCGTACTTAAACCCACTCACCGGCTGGCCGTTGCGGTCGATGGTTCCGACCCGTCCACGGCTGTCGCGGACAATGGCCGTGTCGCTCCAAAACGACTCGGCTTCCTGATACTGAAAAGGAATCCGCACCGCGCCGGATGTGTCGATGTACCCCCAGCGATAGTCCTGACAGACAGCGGCCAGGCCGCCGAAAAACTCATAGGCCTGGTCGTACTGGAAGGGGATCCTGACATTGCCGTTGCGGTCAATGTAGCCCATGAGGCCGCCTTTGGAGACCGGAGCGAGGCCGTCCCCAAAATAGGAAAAACGAAGCGCACCCCATTCGGTATAGGGCTCGTCGTAAATTAACGGAATCTGAAGCTGACCCTTGGTGTTGACAAACCCCATTTTCCCGTCACGAAAAACGGGACAGAGGCCCTCGACAAAACTGCCGGCGGCGTCGTAGACAAAGTCGGAGAGTTCTTTACCGGTGGTGTCGACAAAGCCGCTTTTTCCGGCCTTCTCAACGATGAATACCCCTTCGGAGTACCAGCCGGGATACATTCTATCGTAGACAATCGGTACAATCAGCTTTCCCGTCTTGTCCACAAACCCGACGCCGTTGTCTTTTCTCACACTGCCCATGCCGTCCTGCAGATACTCGGTGCCGTCATAAATCGGCGGGACAAGCTCCTCGCCCTGCAAATTGATAAAGCCATATTTCCCGTCCTTGCGAACCGAATAGAGACGGTCGGGATCGCCCAAATCATTGCCCCATGTACGGGGCAGCTCTATATAGTCGTACCGGTCCTTGACCTCTTTCGGCCAGAACGATTTGGCGTCCGCTCCCGCCGAGGGCAGCGCCCCCAGCATCAGCAACACCGCCAGTACGCAAGACAAAATCCTCTTTTTCATGGCTGAGCTCCTTTCATCCCGTACAAAATTGAAACACTCTATCTCTTCCTGAACATCCGCCGGATGTCCTTCCCGAAAAAAACCGGTACGCGCACAAGCCGCTTCCATAGCGGCTCCTTATACGTATTGCGCAGCTTATACAGCGCCTGTAATGTCAATGACGTGCCGCGCCCTTTGGCGGTGGTCGTCCCCGCGCGCAGCTCACGCTCCACGTCGGCAAGCGTTGTGCCCGCAAACACGGTGTAGGCGTTTCCCACCTCGCGCCGGCCATGCGCGTCCGAGCCGCCGGTGACGTGACGGAGCGCCAGAAACGGCGTCCAGCGGTCGTCAAAGCAAAGCCCGTCGTAGGCAATCTGCCGGGCGTTGTGCGTCTCGACCCCGTCGATAAGGGGCAGGATGGCCGCCGGAATTTCGGTGCGGTGGCGCAGCGGATGCGCCGCGATGAGCAGCCCGCCCTGTGCGTGGACAAATTCCGACAGCGCCGCCAGTGAAAACAGCTTTTCGTCAACACGGGCCACATCGGCCTCCTCGGCGCCGGTCTGAATGAAGTAGGCCAGCATGTGGCCGTAATCGGTGGTGTATTCGCAGCCCGGCACCACGACAAAGTCGGCAAAGGCGGGATGCGCGTCGCGCCAGGCGATGGCCTCGCGCGAACCGGCCAGCCGGTCGTGGTCGCAGATCGCCACGCCGCCCAGTCCCCGTGCCCGCGCGGTGGTGAAAATAGTCTCGAAATCCATCCGGCCGTCGAACGAGACAATCGAGTGGATGTGCATGTCAATGTTCAATGGGGTTCGTCCTCCTGAAAAGAGATGTCTATATTATATAGTAGGGGGTTCATCCGTCTTGTACCCCGTCCCCCTATCGCAAGTGCGTCAGGTAATACCAGCTGCCCCGCAGATCCTTCCCGCTGAACACACCGCCCTTGACCTTGGGCGACAGCGCGTCACGGACAAACCTGCCGACCTGCCGCCAGTGTCCGCGCCGGACATGCTGCCAGGCGGCGGCCATATCGTTGATGAGAAACTGTGTGACCCGTCCCACGGGATAGGCCGGGGTGCCGGGAAGCGGATCAAGCACGGACAATCCCTCGGTGACGGCCTTGACATAGGCCTGCGCGGGATGAGCTTCGGCCTGCGTGGCGCACGGATAGCTGCCCCAGATGCGCGGATTGATTTCGAGCAGGTGCGGCGCTTCGGGCGTGCCCTTGAATTCGACCATGGCCCAGCCGGTGAAGGAAAGCGCGCGCAGCAGCGTGACGGCCATCTCATTCATGTGCGGATAAAACGCCGAACGGCACGCGGTCGACGGCCCGCCCGAAATGGGATACTCCCGCAGGCGCTCGTGCCCAAACAGGAACACCGGTTGGTGGCTCTCGTCCATCAAGACCGACACGCCGAACCCGCCGCCGGGCACATAGCTCTGCACCAGAGGGGAAGGGTCGATGTCCGACATGGTGTTGTAGCGTCGGACAAAATCGGAGGCGTCGCGGGCGATATGATAGCGCCGGGCGGCGGTCAGGCCGTACTGTTCCCCGTTGCGGTATTTAATGACGACCGGATAGGAAAGCCGCGCGGCGAAATCGGCGAGCGTTTCCCCCTCGGCGATGAGAAGGTCCCGCGGGGTGGAAAGCCCGAGCGACTGCCCCGTGCGCATAACGGCCGCCTTGTCGTTGGCCTTGTCCAGCGTGTCGGCGTCGGTGCAGAGAAACTGCGCGTAAGGGCGCAATCGCATGCCGTGCCGGGCCAGCGCCGAGACGGTGTGCGCACCGACCGGAAACAATACCGGCTTGTGCAGCGGCTGGCAGACGTCGGCCAGCCACTCGGTGTAGGCAAGCGGCGTCAGTCCGACCGGGAAGATATGCCCGTGCGCCGCCTGGCGGCAGTGCAGCCCCGGACAGGCGCGCCCCTGCTCGCAGACCACTGTGACCGTGTGCCCGGCGGCCTGGAGCTCGCGGATGATGGACAGGGTCACGCGCAGGTGACCGTCGGTGACGACGACGTGCAAGAAAACCTCTCCTGACTGTAACACAACGGTAATATAAAACGCGGAACTTTGACGGGCGGAAACCGTCCAAAAAGATGAAACCAGACCCGCCGGTGGTTCCGTCCCATTTTATCACGGCGTGTTGGCAAAGACAATCACAGGAAATTCGGAAAAACAACGCACCATCCCCCCCCGGAGCCGAAAGCCGGCGTGTGCGGCGGGGCGCATGGACGTTCTTTGGGCGGCTTGGACAAAAAACAGGCCGCTTGAGCGCGCCCTTCTGCACACAATCACAAACGCCCAAATTCGATGAAACGGTAAAACGACTGCGGGCGTAATGAAAAAGGCGGTGACCGAAAAACAGGGAAATATGCGCCATGCACGTTACAGTTCTGTTACATCAGCCGCCAAAGGGTTGACGCGTGTCCCGGGGTAGGGTATGATGTGACATGTAAACGGGGTCACTGACGATCCTGAAAAGAATGAGGAGGCTTATCCATGAGAAATTTCAAACGCATCGTTGCCCTGTCTCTGGTATGTATCTTGGCTCTCGGCCTGATGGTCACCGCCAGCGCTTATACATACAAGGACCAGGCCAAAATCGACTCGAAGTACGTCAAAGCCATCGATATGCTCTATGAACTGGGCATCATGCAGGGCTCCAACGACAACTTCAACCCCACCGGCTTGCTGAAACGCTCCGAGATTTGTAAGACCGCCTATGTCATCAGCTCGGGCGGCAAGACCGACGCTGCCTACTACGCCAACTATGAAGGCGCCGTGTTTACCGATGTCAAATCGGCCGATTGGTTCGCTGGTTTTGTCAACTACTGCAAAGCCAATGGTTTCATCGACGGCACCTCCAAAACCAAGTTCACCCCCAACGGCACCCTGAAGGTCTCCGAGGCCGCCAAGGTTCTGCTGACCCTGATGGGCTACAAAACCACCTATCAGAACTACACCGGCGCCGGCTGGGATCTGCACGTCATGAGCGACGCTGAGAACGCCGGCCTGATGGAAGGTCTGGACGACATCAAGAACATCACCGCCGCTGTCACCCGTGAGCAGTTCGCCCAGATGATCTACAACGCCCTCTACGGCGAAATGGTCGCGTACGACACCCAGATTGTTCCGCCCGACTGGTACGGCACCGCGACCACGCTGCTGATCAAAAAGTTTGGTCTGACCGAGATCACCGGTGTCCTGGAGGCCAACGAATACGCCGCTCTGGGCGTGGCTCTGGCCGATGCCGGCAAAGTCAAAATCGACGGATATACCAATCAGTTCGCCGTGACCGCGCCGCTGGATTACCTCGGCCGTGAAGTCAAGCT
>JAVBPF010000080.1:0-25773 GCA_031549735.1 Oscillospiraceae bacterium | reverse complement strand
CCCGCAGGAGTAATCTGTCACCCTTCCATTTTTGATGAACTCTTCGTTCTGAGGACGCCTGGTTGGCGTCCTCCGATTGTCGAAGGGGCCGTTATCCCCCACTCTCCCCCCGATGTCCCCACGTCGGTGGGCACATCAGTCGTCCGCGTCTGGGTTTGCGGCGGCCGATGCTTTGGTCTTTCCGATCGGAATTTACGAATTGTTATCCCCCAATTTTTGAAATGTCGAGGAATGAAACATGTCCCTGGATCATATATTCGACCTCTCCTGCGGCGGAGGGCATCTGCTCTCCGATTCGGTCATCCGCCGTCTGCTCCAAACCGGCGACGGCGATGCGGCGCGTCTGTTTCTGTATCTGCTGTCCGAGAACGGCCGATACAATGAGGCCGACGCCGAGGCGACGCTCCAACTTTCGCCCGAAGCCCGGCGGGAAGCGCTGTCCGTACTGCAACAGGCCGGTCTGTTCCGCGAACTGGTCACCCCCATTCCCACCGCGCCGAGCGTCTCCAAGCCCGTTGCCAAGCCCGCCTCCCCCAACCGGTCAAAAGTCGTCTCCCCGCTCGCGTCGACCGCGCTGGTGACGCCGCTTGTGCCCTCCGCCCCTGCCCCGACGATCTCCGCGCCGCGATCGGGAGACCCGCCGGCGTATGCCGCCGGATCGGTGGCCGCCGCGCTGTCCGGCGCGCCCGGCTTCCGCTATGTGGTGGAGGATGTACAGCGCCGTCTGGGTCGTGTGCTGTCGTCGTCCGACTTGAGCATTCTGTTCGGCATGTATGACTGGCGGGGTATGTCCCCCGGCGTCATCTCCCTGCTGGTGGCGCACAGCCTGGATGAAATCGAGCGCAGGCATCCGGACGGTCACCCGCCTACGCTCAAGCAGATCGACCGCACGGCGGCGCTTTGGCAGGAGCTTCACATCGACACGGAGGAGAAGGCCGAGGCCTACATATGTGAAAAGGAGCGTGACCGCACGGCCATCGCGGATTATGTCCGTGTGCTGGGTCTGTCCGGCCGCCGTCCTTCGGCCACCGAAACCAGACATATGACCCAATGGGCCGAATGGGGCTTCCCCGCCTCGGCCGTAGCGCTGGCCTACGACCGCACGGCGCTGCAGACCGGTTCGCTCAATTGGAACTATATGAACAAAATCCTGTCCAGCTGGCACGAGAAGGGCTTGCGCACCCCTGAGGAGGTCGAGCGGGGCGACGCGCCGCCCGCCCGTGGCCGCCGGATGTCGGGCGCTCCGGCCCGCGGCCCCCGGCGCGCGCAAGGCGCCGTCGACCGTCTGGAACAATATCTGAAGGAAGAGTAGGCCTATGTCTTTTGATCCCGTTGTACTGTCAGCCGCGCAAAACGCCCTGTCCGGCAAACGCGCCAACCGCGCCAACGCCCTGGCGCAGCGCCGTGAGGCGCTTTACACGCGCCTGCCCGAGCTCAAGGCGCTGGATACCCAGATGCAGGTCGGTATGATTTCGGCCGTCAAGACGTTGTTTTTATCGCCGGAGGGCAGCGAAAACGCATTCGAGCACTGCCGCGACCGGAACCTCCGGCTGATGGATCAGCGCGGGGCTCTGCTTGCGCAAAACGATCTGCCGGCCGACGCGCTGGACGACAAGCCCGACTGCGCCGCTTGCGGAGACGCCGGCTTTGTCGAGGGACGTATGTGCGACTGCCTCCGCCTGGCCTACATCGCCGAGCAGAGCCGACGTCTGCAGGCCAAAATCGACATCACCGCGCAGAGCTTCGAAACCTTTTGGCCCGGGCTCTATGCCGCCGAGGAGGCTCCGGCCTATCCGCGCTCGCCTCGGGACAACATCCGCCGCAACGTGTCTGTCTGCCAGAAGGTCGTCTCCCAGTTTGGCGCCGACACCCCCAGCCTTTTCTTTACGGGCCCGCCCGGCACCGGTAAAACCTTTTTGGCGGCCTGTATCGCGGGCGGCGTCACCCAGCAGGCTTTCTGGGTTCTCTATGAGACGGCGTCGGTTCTGTTTTCGCTTCTGGAGGCCGACAAGTTTGGCCGGGACGCCGATGCGGGCGACGAGGCGCGTCGGTTTTTTCAGTGCGATCTGCTGATTGTGGACGACCTGGGCACCGAGTTTTTGTCCTCCTTTGTCCAGTCGGCGCTGTACCAAGTCATCAGCACCCGTCTGGCGGCGCGCCGTCCAACCATTCTCATCACCTCGGAAGAGTCCCCCCGCTATGCCGCGCAGACCATGTCGCGGCTGCACAACGAGTATCTGACGCTGGAGTTTTTCGGCGAGGATTTACGCGCTGCCAAAGGTCAAGGTAACCGCTGATCCATGCGGCAAGGCGCTTCGTCGGCCTTTTTGCGCCGAATCACCATGTCTTAATGAATCAGCGATTACCAAGTTTGAAAGGATTGATTTGAATGTCCCTTTGCCCCGAGTGTCAAACCCCTCTGAACGACGAGTCGGTCTGCCCGAGCTGCGGCTTCACCGCGGCCGCTGAGACAACCGACCAAACCGAATCCGCTGCCGTTGAGCAGACCGTATCGTTCGATGCGCGCAGGGTCGGCGAGCTGCCGGATCCCGGCGACGAGCCGAAAGCCCGGCCCAAGACAACCAAAGCCACCTTGGTTTTTGCCGTCATCGCCTTTGTTTTGCTGGCCGGGCTGGTCGTACAATTCCTGTTGGGCGGCTCCTCCTATGGTTCGCTGGCCGTTACGGCTTCGGAAATGGGGTTTTCCACCGCGGCGGAGGCGGTCGACTACTTCACTTCGCACGTAGCTACGGGAGATCTCGACGGCGCACTGAAGGCCTTCACCGCCGCCGAGAAGAACGACCGGTTTGACCTGCCCCTGCTGGCCGAGCTGTCGGGCGAGGTGCCTCTCTACTCTCTGAGCGTTCGCTTTCCCTCCCAATTCAAGGACAGTAAAACGCTGAACGACGTCATGGCCTTGAGTCAGGCGGCCAATGAGATCAAAATGTTCGTTTTGGGGTTCGCGCTGCCCGGCGAGGATCTCTCTCAGAACTACACCTGGTCCGGCGACTCCGCGGACGATTTCATCAAGCTGTTCGATCCCGGCAGCGTGCGTGGTCTCAAGCTTCTCAGGTGCCAGATCGCCGATCAGGAGCAGCAGGAGTCCGATGCCTTCAAGGAGTACACCGCCAATGCGGCGCAGATCTATGGATACGACGAACGCGTCGATTATTTGGCCTTGTATGAGCTGAATGGCGAAACCTATATGGGCGGTTTTACGATGGTCAGCTATGACGGCTGCTGGTCGATCCTAACGATGTCCTCCCTGGTCTCCGACCTCAGCTATAGCGGCGTTGTCATCCCGGCCACGTCGGAGGAATATGAGGAAATGCTGAAGGGCTGAGTGATCAAAAAACGAAGTTTTCAATAATCTTGAGGCGGCTGTCTGCAAGACAGCCGCCTCAAGATTTATTCCAGGATGATGTCCTCGGTCAGGGTTTTGCGGTGGTACTCCTTGTCCTCGGTTCGATAGACCGCCGACTGATTCTTCTGCAGAAACAAGGACAGAGCATAGACGTCGACCCAGATTTCACTCGGGCCCTCCTTTTGCGACTCGTCGAAGATCAGTTGCAGACCCCAGTGCAGGTGCGGCTGATTGATATTCGACTTGTTTTCCTCGCGGCTGTAGCCGGTACGCCCTACATAGCCGATGACATCTCCGGCGCTGACCGTCGCGCCCTGTTCAAGACCTTCGGCATAGGGACGGTCGGCGCGGAGGTGGGCGTAATAATAGTAACGCTTTCCGTCCAGGCTGCGAATGCCAACACGCCAACCGCCATACTGGTTCCAGCCCAGCGCCTCGACCACGCCCGACTCAACCGCGATGACCGGCGTACCGGTCGAGCACATCATGTCGTGTCCCAGATGCCGGCGCTTGTAGCCGTAACCGCGACTGACCCCGAAATCGTCGTAGTGCGAGTAACCAAATCCGTGCGCGATGGGACTGAAGCCCTTGAGTCCGTATTCGTCCGTCCAGCCGGACTCGCCCTCTTTTTTCTGGCGGTACGCGCCCACAAGGCCGCCCAAGACCGCCGTATAGGCTTCCCTGTAGTAGCCATAATACTTAAGCTTGGCCGCGATCTCCTCCGGCGTTTCCCCATTGGCCAGGCGTTGTGCCATCTCCTCCAGCTCGGCTTTCTTCACCCGTTTGATGTCGCCGGTTGTGGCGGCCAAAATGGCCAGCAGCTCGATCCAGTCGACGTGATGCATCTCCTCGTAGGTCTTGACATCCCAGTGGTAGGCACGGTTCAAGGTGTCAAGCGGTACGGTGAAGTCCACCCATTTGATGAATGTCTTTTCCGGTTCCTCTGGCTGCTCACCGGTCGCCCGCACCGACGGCGGCATCAGCAGCGCGCAGGCCAGCAGCAGCGCGGTAAGGCGCCGGCCATGACCGGACTTTATCATATCCATGGTATTCTCCTTTTCGGACAACATCTCAAAATCTCCCTATCGGTAAACGCTGAACAAATACGCCACAATATCACGGCGGCCTTTTTGTGCCATGGTTGCGTTGCAAAAATTCTCGCTGTGCTGCCGCGTCGATTGATTCACCGTTACCTAGTATGCGACAAAACGGCCGGTCGTTATGTTGCAAAATTGTGGCCGGTATGGTAAGATTTCTGGAGTCACAACAATATATAGTGGGAGCATCCGATATGAAACAACCAAAGGAATATGGCAACGAGAGCATATCCTCCCTGAAAGGCGCCGACCGCGTACGCAAACGCCCCGGCGTTATTTTCGGGTCGGACGGTCTGGACGGTTGCGTACAGGCCGTATTTGAGATCCTGTCCAACTCGATCGACGAAGCGCGGGAGTCTTACGGCAACTTGATCCTCATAACGCGCTTCGCTGACGGGAGCATTGAAATCGAGGATTATGGCCGTGGCTGTCCGGTCGACTACAACACCGCCGAACAGCGCTTCAACTGGGAGCTTGTTTTTTGTGAGCTTTACGCAGGCGGCAAATACAAGAACCATGAGGACGAGAACTATGAGTATGCGCTGGGTCTCAACGGTCTGGGCTCCTGCGCGACACAATACGCCTCCGAGACCATGGACGCCACCATTCACCGCGACGGCTTCTGCTACAAGCTGCATTTTGAAAAGGGACAGAACATCGGCGGCCTGTCCAAGGAACCGACCACGCGCCGCAAAACCGGCACCTGTATCCGCTGGAAGCCCGACCGGGATGTGTTCACCGAAATCGATATCCCGCTCGATACCTTCCGCGACATGCTCAAGCGGCAGGCCGTTGTCGGCGCGGGCATCACGTTCCGGCTGGCCTACCACACGCCGGACGGCGTACACAAGGAGGATTTCTGCTATCCCGACGGCATCGCCGATTATGTGCGCGAGCTGGCCGGGGAGGAGGGTCTTTTGTCCGAGCCTCGGTTCTGGAAGGCCGAGCGGCGGGGACGGGACCGCCCGGACAAACCCGAATACAAGGTGTTGCTGAGCGTTGCGTTCTGCTTTTCACAGACCAAGTCCCTGATCGAACACTACCACAACGCGTCGTTTCTCTCCCACGGCGGCAGTCCCGACAAGGCCGCGCGTCTGGGTTTGGTGGCGGCGCTGGACGCGCACATCAAAAACGCCGGAAAGTATCAGAAAAACGAGAGCAAAATTACTTACAACGACATTGCCGACAGCCTGATTTTTATCTCCTCCAACTTCTCCACCGTCACCTCCTATGAAAACCAGACCAAGCGCGCCATCACGAACAAATTCATCGCCGAGGCCATGAATGAGTTTCTGCGCGCCCAGTTCGAGGTGTTTTGCCTGGAGAACAAGACCGAGGCCGACCGTATCGCCGATCAAGTGCTCGTCAACAAGCGCAGCCGGGAAACGGCCGAGAAAACCCGCCTGGGCCTGAAAAAGAAGCTGACCGGCGGCATGGACATCACATCGCGTGTGGCCAAGTTTGTCGACTGCCGCAGCCGTGACGTTCGGCAGCGTGAGTTGTACATCGTCGAGGGCGACAGCGCTCTGGGCGCCTGCAAGCTGGCCCGCGACGCCACCTTTCAGGCCATCATGCCGGTACGCGGAAAAATTCTCAATTGCCTGAAGGCCGAATATGGGAAAATTTTTAAGAATGAGATCATCACCGACCTCCTCAAGGTTATGGGCTGCGGCGTCGAGGTCAAGGCCTCGCACAAGGAGCTGTCCAACTTCGACCTGAGCGCGCTCAAGTGGAGCAAGATCATCATCTGCACCGACGCCGACGTCGACGGCTTCCAGATCCGCACGCTGATTCTCACCATGCTCTACCGCCTGACGCCCACCCTGATTGAGGAGGGTTTCTGCTACATCGCCGAGAGCCCGCTGTATGAACTGCGCGGTAAGAAAGAGACCCTGTTCGCTTATTCCGACCGCGAGCGCGATGAGCTGCTCAAGCAGGCCGGCGGCGCCAAATACGAAATTTTCCGCTCCAAGGGGCTGGGCGAGAATGAGCCCGACATGATGTGGAAAACCACCATGTGCCCCGCCTCGCGGCGTCTCATTCAGGTGCTGCCCGATGAGGCGCAGCATGTGGCCGACACCTTCGACCTGCTGCTGGGCGACAATCTGGCCGGACGCAAGGAGCACATCGCACGGCACGGCGCCGAGTATCTGGATCAGGTGGATGTAAGCTAGGCGTTTTGAAACAGGTTTCAAAACGGTTATAAGTGGGTGTTTTTTGGTCGAAGTGAATCCGACCAAAAAACGATTGGATTGCGAAGGTTTGGATGCGGGGAATCCGACCAAAATCCGCAAAGAATGCGGGGGGTGGGATGCGGGGGCGCCGACCAGCAAAAATGGGATTTACGAAGTTAGACGCGCAATGCGTTTTCCCTGTACATAAAGCGAGAGAGGGCTGCGCCCCTCTCTCGCTTTATGTTTCTTGTTTTGGTTCACGCCCCCTCTTTTCAATCTTGTTCCTGGAGACAGACTTCCAGTTTGGCCAGTGCCTTTTTCTCCAGGCGCGATACATACGAGCGCGAAATGCCCAGAATTTGAGCCACCTCGCGCTGAGGCAGCGGCGCCTCGTTTCCCAATCCGTATCGAAGCGTCAGAATGCAGTGTTCCCGTTCGTCCAGACAGGTGTCCACCAAATGATGCAGCATCACCTCGCTCTCGGCCTGCTCCATCTGCTCCAAGACCATGTCGTCCACCGAGATCACGTCCATTAAGGAGAGCGCGCCGCCGTCTTTGTCCGAGTCAAGCGGTTCGCTCAACGATACCACATTACCGGCGCGGCGTTGTCGGCGGAAGTGCATGAAAATCTCATTTTGGATGCATTTGCAGGCGTATGTGGGTAGTTTGGTGTGTCGATCGGGTCGGTACGAGGCAATGGCCTTGATAAGCCCGATGGTCCCGATCGAGAGCAAATCCTCTTGATCGGAGGCCGTGGTGTAGTATTTTCGGAGGACATGAGCCACCAGCCGCATATTCCGCTCAATCAGCAGATTGCGCGCTTCCATGTCTCCGCGCGCGCTTTTTTCCAGCGCCACCCGCTCCTCTTCGGGGCTTAGCGGTTTGGGGAAGGAGCCCTGCCCGCCCAGCTTCAGAGACAAATAGAGGCCATGAATCAACAATGCCAGTGTGATGGAAAACACGAATCTCTCCCCCAAATCCGTTTGTAATTGTCGAGACGACTGCAGAACATATCACAACGGCATCGCGTTGATTCCTTCCTCGTTCACCCGGACGGTGCACGCCATGCGCAAAGCGGCTTTTTTCGGCGCCGTCTTTCGTCCGCGGTCATGCGACAGGGAAACCCGTTGCTGTGAGACGGCCCGATTTTCCTCCCGCTTGCTAAAAATAATATGAGCCGCGCCGATTGTCCTATGACAACCGACGCGGCAAAGTGTATCCCATATGGTCCCGGGTGCGCGTCACTCCTCCGACGCAACCCCCTCGATGGCGAGGTACTCGTCCAGCGTTATGCCATCGACATCGGTCAGCCGCGCGCGAAGAATGTAACGCTGACGGGCGCTGCCGGGCGGGTGACAGGAAATAAGCGTCAGGCAATACGGCTCGTCCTCCACCTCGTCCATGACCCAGTTTTCCGTGTTGTGAACGATAAAAAGCTCATAGGTCGTGTAGGTATATACATGATCCTGATAGTGAATAAAAACCACGTCGCCCTTGCGCATCTTGTCGATGTGGCGGAAGGGGTGGTTGCGCATGGTGACGCGGTGTCCGGCGATGCTGACATTGCCCGCCTCTCCGGGCATCGGCGAGCCGACGACATGGCCACAGCCATAGAGCAGCTCGGTCTGCGTGGCCCCCTCGAAGATGTTGGTCGCCAACTCCAGCCGGGGGATCTTAATGGTTCCCAACAACGTGAGGTGAACAAAGCCCTCGTCGTCGCGCTCCGGCTCCTCAAACAGGCCGCCGCTGGCCACCTCATACCGTTCTCCCTGCGCGTTGGGGTCATATGCGTCGTAAATGATGTCGTTGTCGGCGGGCGGCGTGGGATCGGGCATATCGTCGATAAAGTTGCTCTCCTCCGAGCCGAACCAGGTTTTCCACGGGAAGTTGGCGGCCTCATAAATCACGGAAAACAGGATCATGGCCAGGCCGACATAGATGAAGCAGCGCGCCACAAGGATCCCTTTTTTTGTTTTTTTCTTCTTCCTTCTCATGGAGATCTCTCCTATCCGTCACCAAGGCAGGTGCTGAACAAACACGGCACGGCACAACATCACACCGGCCTTTTTGCGCCGATAGATGTATTGTCGCAGAATTAGAGGGCCCTGGCAAGTAAAAAAGCCAAATCATCCTAAAATGATTTGGCTTCTCCGTTGCATTGGGGGCATCGGGAAAACCTCCGGCTTCCGACCAAACCGCACCCAGACAATCGACGCGGCCGGTCTTGGAAACGGTGATTTCCCCGACGTATTCAAACTTCCTCAGTTCGCAAGTCAAACGGCGCGATGCCGGAAAGGGAAACTCAATCCTATTCGATCTCCTGCTTGACCAAATGGGTCTCAGCCTCGGGCTTGACCGGACGGAAAACCAGGAACCACAGCAAAACCACCGTGAATACGACCAACAGACAGGCCGACAAAATGGTCAGCGAAGATTCGCCGTGCGCGGTTATTTGGGTTGCCCCGAGCGGGTCCGGCGAACTCTGCGCACCGGGGGTGTCGTTTTGCGGAAAACCCGCCAGCGGCACTTCGCTTATATCGATGGTTTCCGTTTCTCCACGCGAAAACACAAACAGTCCGGAGGCCAACACAAGCGCCGATACAAACACGAGAGCCAGCATCAGCACTGATATTTGCCTGGTAATTTTTGCGGCCCGACTCATGAAACACGCCTCACTCTCCCCCCGTACGCAACGCACAGGAAATCTATAGAAAAAATGAACGACAGGCAAGGCAAGGCCATTGACTCGGCCGATGCTCCCAGACTTAACATGTGTTATTTTACACTACCCGTCCTTCATTGGCAACCGCCCGTTTGGGGTAGTTTCCAATATAATTATCGACTTTTTTCTGCTCGACTTTAGTCCTGTCCAAAAAAAATGGGTGGGAAACGGGTAGGCCGCCGAAATTCCCTGCGCAGAGGCCTCTCCGACGCTCTCACATCCATTGGTCTGGGTTGTTCTGCGCTCGCTGTACACCGTCTCCCCTGTTTACGTAATCTATTTATGGTACTCTATGCGCACGTTCCCGCGCCCCTCGGCGAAAACAGGTCGACAAACCTTGCGCAGCCGCACAATTCGACGGAATGCAATGGGAAAACCAGGCACACCTCGATATAATGTCGGCAGACTGTCCGGCGGACAACCCCTGAGCATACGGAGGAGAGGCCCATGGAGAAAACGTCCTTTCATACGCTGAGCGAAGCCTCGCTGTGGCAGCACCTTGACAGCGGCCCGCGAGGTCTTTCGGCCCGTGAGGCGCGGCGGCGGCTGGAGCACAACGGCCGCAATGAACTCAACACGGCCAAGTCCAAATCGCTGCTGTCCATCTTTCTGTCCCAGTTCGGAGACTTCATGATTTGGGTGCTGATCGGCGCCGCCGTCATATCACTGGTGCTCAGGGAGTACGTCGACGCCGGCATCATCGGCACGGTGGTGTTGCTCAACGGCATTTTGGGCGCGATACAGGAATCCCGGGCCGAGGCGGCTTTGTTGGCGCTCAAGCAGATGGCCGCGCCCAAGGCCACCGTATGGCGCGACGGCGGCAGCATGGACATTCCGGCCGACGAGTTGGTGGTGGGCGACGTCGTTCTGCTGGAGGCGGGCGATCAGATTCCGGCCGACCTGCGCCTGATTGAGGCGCAGACGCTGCGCGTGGAGGAGTCGGCGCTAACCGGTGAGTCGGTGCCGGTCGAGAAGGCGGTGGTGACGCTGCATGACGCGCGCTGTCCGCTGGGCGACCGGGTCAATCTGGCTTACATGGGCACGGCGGCCAGCTATGGCCGGGGGCGCGGCGTCGTTGTGGCATGCGGCATGGACACCGAGATGGGCGCCATTGCCCGTGAGCTGGAGTCGACCGAGAAGGAGCTCACGCCGCTGCAAAAGAAGCTCAATCAGATTTCCAACACGCTCTCCATCGGCGTGCTGGGCATCGCCGTCGTCATTTTCCTGCTCGGACTGCTCGGCGGTCTGGGCGATGTATTTGAGCTGTTCCTGACCTCGGTGTCGCTGGCTGTGGCGGCCATCCCCGAGGGTATGGTCGCCGTGGTCACCATTGTGCTGGCCATGGGCATGTCACATATGGCCAAATCGGGCGCCATTGTGCGGCGCCTGCCCGCCGTGGAGACACTCGGCTCCACACAGATCATCTGCTCAGACAAGACCGGTACACTGACGCAGAACAAGATGACCGTCGTGGAGACCTCCGGCGGACACGAGCTGCCGGCCGCGATGGGACACTGCAACGACTCCCACATCAGCGCCACAGGCGAGGTGGTCGGCGACCCGACCGAAAACGCACTGCTCAATTACCTGCTGGAGAAAAACCTTTGGACGATGCAGCAGATTGAGTCGCGCCGCCGCGAGGGTGAAATCCCGTTTGACTCGGAGCGCAAGCTGTCCAGCGTGGCCGTCGCGCACAAGGGCATGCTGCGTGTCTATGTCAAGGGCGCGCCCGACGTGCTGCTTTCGCGTTGTGTGAACACGGACGAGGGCGTGCCGCTCGATGCCAAAGCGCGGCGGGAAATCCTGTGGAAAAACGAGGATATGGCCGGACGGGCCTTGCGTGTGCTGGCGTTCGCCTACCGCGACATCCCCCTCAGCGCCTACCGCAACCAGAGCACGGTCGAGACCGAGCTGACTTACTGCGGGCTTGTCGGCATGATCGATCCGGCGCGTCCTGAGGTCAAAGCGGCCATCGCCACCTGCAAACGGGCCGGCATCCGCCCTGTGATGATCACCGGCGACCACAAGGTCACCGCCATGGCCATCGCCCGTGACCTGGGTATTCTGCCCGCCAAGGACGCGCAGGGTGGCCCCAGAGCCATCACCGGCGCCGAGCTGGACGCGATGGACGAGCAAACTTTTGCCCGTGAGGTCGACCACATCGCCGTATATGCCCGCGTCTCGCCCGAGCACAAGACCCGCATCGTCTCGGCCTGGCAGAAACGCGGCTGTATTGTGGCCATGACCGGCGACGGCGTCAACGACGCCCCGGCGCTCCGGCAGGCCGACATCGGCGTCGGCATGGGCATCACCGGAACCGACGTCTCCAAGGGCGCGTCCGACATGATCTTGACCGACGACAACTTTGCGACCATCGTCGGCGCGGTCAGGGAAGGCCGGCGCATCTATGACAACATCCATAAGACGGTTCGTTTTCTGCTGTCGTCCAACGCCGGCGAGGTGCTTTCGATTCTGGCCGCCACTCTGGCCGGATTCACGCTGCTCAAGCCGGTTCACATCCTTTGGATCAATCTGGTGACCGACACCTTCCCCGCCCTGGCGCTCGGTATGGAGCCGGGTGAGGACGACACCATGCGCCGAAAACCGCGCGACCCCGCCGTGCCCTTCTTTACCGGGCGCGAGTGGGTGCGCATCGGGCTGGTCGGCGCCGCCGAGGCGGCGCTGACATTGGCCGCCTACTTCATCGGCAACGGCGGCGCCTTGGGTATGACCATGGCGTTTCTCACCCTGTCGCTGACACAGCTGTTTGCCGCCGTCGGGTTCCAGTCGGAGCGGCACTCTCTGTTTTCGATGCACCCGGGAAAGCATATGTTTTTGTGGCTGGCCTTTGCCGGATCGACGCTGCTGCAGGTCATCGTCGTCCTGTTTCCGCCGCTGCGCGAGATGTTCGGGCTGGTCGCGCTGGCGCCCGCCAACTGGCTGGGCATCGCGGCGCTGTGTATCGTCATGTTGGGCGTGGTGGAGTTTCAGAAGTGGGTCGCGCGCGCGCGGCACGACGAGGATTAGAAAATAGCACCCGTCTTCGCGGCCTTCCGTGAGACCTATGAAACGTATCGGGCGACAGTGCGTTAGGGTCACATTTGGCCCGCAGTCGTAGCGGCCGCGTCTCGGGGATCGGACGCTTCAAAAAACCGACAATCCTCTTCTCGAATGTAAAAGTCACGACCACCCGCAGCGCGGGGGGGCGTGACTTTCTCGCCACTTATGAATTCAAAGGGCTACAGGACTTCCAAATACACCAGTGTCTGATTGACCAACTGGTAGGCCACCTCGCCGAAGGTGATCGGCCCATAGAACTCGCCGATTCGCTTGCCCTCAAGGCCGCCGTACAGGAAGTTGAGAATACAGTTGCAGCAAAACAGGAACGACCGTCCCTGATGCTCGGCCAGATTTTCTCGGAACGCCTCGGCGTAGTCGGGCAATGCGCGGGCAAAGCGATACTTGATGCCCGAGAATACCGGAGCGTACAGACTGACAACGCCGCCCTCAGTCTTTTTGACGGAGACGTTGACACCGGCGCCCGAATAGTCGCCGATCAGCGGCAACTGTGTGTTGATGTTATTTTGCTCCAGGTAGTCCGCCAAAACTACCGACTGACCGTCGATGGTGCAGCGTGTGACCGTGAAGCCCTCTTCCGCGAACTCGACGACCGGACCGTCGGGTGTGGGCTCAAAAATATTGACAAGCCCCACATTGACCATTTTGTCCGCAGGCAGCGGGATATGCATCGCCACGGCGCGGGCACTGTGGCAGGTGGCGGTCAGACCATTGACAGCAATGGGCGTCTGCCCGGGAACATCGAGATTCGTGCCTGAAACCCAACCGACAATATTCTTCAGAAACATCCCGTCAAAATGGGCGGCGTTCTTGGCGTAGCTGATGTGTGCTGCGCTGTCGAACGGCAGAATGACAATGGTAAAGCCGTTGTCAAACGCGTCTTTGGTGATCTGAGAGATGTTGTTGGCGTCATATTCGGCAATTTTGCAGCCGGTATAGGGAAGCTCGTCCACAAATACGAACTCCTCCGAGACGAGACCGCCGGATTCGCCCATGAAGTAGGCCGTGGATCCTCCAATCCAATTGCCGCGGGGCAGCTTTTTCAGGAGCGCCTCACTGGCCGCGATGTGCAGCCACTGGCCGTCCTCAATGCGTCGGCAGACCTCAGCATACGTCGTAATCATCATTTACCCCCTGATTTTGGCCAGGATTTCGAAGTCTTTGGCCATAATGCTGGAAAATTTCGTGAGGAATGCGTTGATCTCGGTGACGGCCGAGCGCAACACGTCAGGCGTGGGCGTCCGGCTGTACTGCCCGGCCAGACGGGTGACCATCATGCTCAACCCAAGCTGGTTAAATTTAGGTGGCTGGAGCAAGACTTTCTTTACGGTGTTCTCATCAACTTGCATGTCCGGTTTCTCCTTTCACACGGCTCATCAAGATACTTTCACTTTAGCACGGTCAATTGCAATCGGTCAATGTGCAAAGTGACCAAGAACGCCGTATTGACGCCCCCATGAGAACAATTCAGAGATATTCACAAAAACGGGCAACCCCCTGAAAACTCCTCTGTGGATTTTCCCAAGGGTTGCCTTGCATGATCCGCCTCTTTCCGCTCCGGTCTCGGGCGCTGTCCGCGTCTGGTGTTCAGATCCTGTACCACGCGGTCATACCGGGCGCGCGGGCGGATTGCTTTTCAAAAAAACCGCTGTCGTAACCGGATGCCGGCACAAACAGCGGTTTACTCTTATTTGATAGGGGAAACGGGCTTATCGGCCGCAGGGGCGGCAGGGTTTTGGGGGCGGTTGTTTCTGTCGTAGGGCCGCCGTCCGCCCGTCGGGCGGGAAGGCGGACGTCCGCCGCGCGCCGTATCGCGGCCATACCCGGTGGTGCGTGAGGGCGGTATGGTTTGCGACCGCTCGCCGGCCACCACAACCTGGCGGTTGGGATCGCTGCCCACCGAGAAGGTGTGGATGCCGTCCCGATCCTGCAAGGCGGCATGGATCACGTGGCGCTCATAGGCATTCATCGGCTCGAGCATGATGTTGCGGCGATCTTTGAGCACTTTGGACGCGACCTTGTGCGCCAAACGCTCAAGCGATTCAACACGCTTTTTTCGGTAATTCTCGACATCGACGGTGACGCGAACAGGAGACTCCAGCGTTTTGTTGACGGCGCTGTTGACCAAATGCTGAATGGCATCCAGCGTCTCGCCGCGGCGTCCGATCAACATGCCCAAATCACCCTCGCCCACCAATTCGATGGACAGGCGGCCTTCCGCATCTTCAGAAACGATCGGGCGAACCGAAGCGTTCATCAGATCCAGCAAACCAACTAAGTACGATTCGGCGACATCGGCCGTGGTCATCGCCAACGTCGCTTTGACACGCGCCTGCGAGCCTCCCAGTCCTAAAAAACCGGTTTTGGGCTTCTCCAACACCTCGATGGAAACGCGGTCGCGGTCGGCGCCCAGCTGCTCGACAGCGGATTCAATGGCGGCCTCAATGGTTTTGCCGCTGACTTCGATGCTTTTCTCCATAATGTAATCCATCTCCCGGCGGTCATACTTTGCGGATTCGCCCTTCCTGCCACAAAGCAACAGGAAGAGGGCACGCGGCAGAACGGCCTCTACTCCTCGTCTTCCAGGTCGTCCTCCGAATCTTTTTTCTTGGGGGCGGGCTTATTGGTCATTTTATACACGGTTGTGCCCGGCTTGCGTTTTTTCTTCTGCTCTTCAATTTTGGCGGCGCGGCGCTCGCGCTGCTCCTGCTTCATGGCCGCCTCGGCCGCCTTGCGGCGGGCGTCCAGTTCGGCTCTCCGCTCGTCCTCTTCAGCAAACTTTTTCATATAATGCTTGGTCAGGAAATAGTCCTGCACAGCGCCCAGTACGTTGTTGGCAATCCAGTAGACCCCCATCAGCGCCGGCATGATGAACCCGAAGTAAACCGACAGCGCCGGCATCATCAGCATCATCATCTTGCCCTGTCCGGGCTGCTGCACGTTTCCGGTGATCTTGGCCGTCATTTTGGTGGACAGGCGCATCGACAGGAAGGCGGTCAGACCCGAGAGGATGGGGATAATGATGAGCCAGTTGAAATCCAGCGTGGGTGTCGCGGCCAGGTTGAGTCCCAGGAAGTTGTAGTTGATGTCGACCAGCTTGGAGCCGATTTCGGCACCCACCGTGTCCCGCACCTGAGCGAAGGGTTCATGCAGTGCGTTGGACAGATCGAGCTGATAGTAAGGCGAACTGAACAGCGGCGCCTTGGTCGTGGCGTCCGTGATGGTGGACAGGTCGGCGCCCGCGTTGGCAACCGCATTGTGTATCGTCTCAAGTGGCACCGGGTCGGTGCCGGGCGGCGTAAAGCCCATGATGGTTTCAAAGGGCGAACGGATAACGCCATACAACGCCAGCAGAATGGGAAACGGCAAAAGCGACCAGAGGCAGCCGCCCATCATGGAGACGCCTTCGGACTTGTAGAGCTGCTGAACCGCCATCTGGTATTGCGCGCGGTCGTTCTGATACTTTTTCTCCAGCTCCTTGAGTTTGGGCTGGAGCCGCTGGGTCTGCATCATGCTGCGTTTGCCGCGCGCCGAAAAGTACAGAAGAATGACTTTGACAACGACGGCAAATAAAATGATGGCCAAGCCGTAGTTGCCGGTAAAGCTGTTGAAAAAACTCAACAGCCAGGAAAAGGGCTTGACGATCAGAAAATTCCAAATATCTCCCATTTGCTCTCCTCCGCGCGAATGGCGGTTCTCTTGATGAATGGTACACAGGCAGGACACGGTTTCGCCGCCTGTGCCGACGGGTCAGATCAGCGGGTCATAGCCGCCCGCGTGAAACGGATGGCATTTCAAAAGCCGGCGCAACGCCAGAAAGCCGCCTCGCGCCGCGCCGTATTTTTCCACCGCCTGCCGCGCGTACTCCGAACAGGTCGGCGTAAACCGGCAGCAGGGCGGCCGATGCGGCGAGACCGAGGATTGATAAGCGCTAATGAGCTTCAGAAGAAGCTTCTTCATGATGATACCTCTGGAACGCCTCCGTTGCCCCGTTCGGCCGCAGCGGGCGGCGCAAACACGGACAATTTGCGGAAAAGCGTGTCCATTTCGCGGCCCAGTGCGGAGAAAGGCGCCTGAGCGGCCCGGACGCGCGCCACAATCACGATATCGTGGCCGGGGTACAGCATCGCTTCCCGGGCGCGGAAAAGCTCCCTGAGCCGACGGCGCACCCGATTGCGTACCACAGCGCCGCCCACCTTGGTGCTCACGGTGAGCCCCAAGCGATTGACACCGCGGCGGTTCCTGACCAGATAGACCGCCATCAGCGGCCCGGCCACAGAGCGGCCGCGGTGATAGGCACGCTTAAACTCATGGTTTTTCCGAAGGGACATGGTGTGTCGCATTAGGCAGACAGCACTTTCCGTCCTTTGGCGCGGCGGCTGGCCAAGATACGGCGGCCGCTTTTGCTGGCCATGCGTTTCCGGAAGCCATGCTCCTTGGAACGATGACGCTTTTTAGGCTGGTAGGTACGAAGCATCGGGGTTCACCACCTTGAACAATTTCCCGGTCACTCCTTCACCACAAAAGCGAGGGATGCGAACCGGCACAATACAACAAAGTGTATTATATAGGAGGAGATGAGAGCCTGTCAAGGGGAAGCTGGAGGGGTAACGCAAAAATGTGTTTTAAGGCATCGCTTCTTCCGATCCGCCGTGCTGGTGAATTCTGTCCTTGCCAAAAAGATGGAAACCAATTATAATAAGTGTGTTTGGCTCTCTCCGGGGCAACATAGAGATACAGTTACATTATTCGTTACACGCGGATACGGGCGACGGTTGGGCGGCCCGATTTTTTTGGATTGGGATCATGACATGCGTGAAAACAAAAACTTAGCGGTTACGGAAAGCGAGGAGCAGGCTGTCACGTCCGACATGACGACCGGGCGGCCGGGTCGGCACATTCTTCTGTTTTCTTTGCCTCTGTTGGCCGGAAATGTGTTGCAGCAGCTCTACAGCATGGTCGACGGCATCATTGTCTCATATGCCAACAAGGAGGCCGGTGTGGCAGGGGTCGGCGCCAGTTCGCCGATCATTCTGGTTTTGACCTCTTTTTTTGTGGGCATCGGTCTGGGTGCTTCGGTGCTGATGTCACAGTATTACGGCGCAGGCGACTATGAGAAGGTCAGCAAATTGGCGCGCACCATCAATTCTGTGCTTCTGCCGGTTGTGATCCCGTTGTCGCTTCTGGGCATTCTGCTGGCCGGGCCGCTGCGTCGTCTGACCAGCGTCCCTCCGGGCGATACGTTTGAAAACGCCAAATACTATATGATTGTCATTCTGGCCGGTCTGCTGCCGTCCTTCGGGTTCAATCTCAACTCCGGCATTCTGATGGGGTTGGGCAATTCGATCATACCGTTCACTCTGCTCTGCGTTTCCTGCGCGCTCAATGTCGTGCTCGATCTGGTTTTCGTGCTCGTGTTCGGGTGGGGCGCGCCCGGTGCGGCCGGCGCCACCATTATTTCTCAGGCGGTATCCTGGATTCCCGGCACCATCTATATCAACAAAAAGTACCCCTATATGAAGCTGAAGCTCCTCCAGATCGACGTGGACAAGCCACTGCTCAAAAAGGCCATCAAGATGGGGCTGCCCACCGGCATCAACCAGTCGGTGTTTCAGCTGGGCAATGTGTTTTTTCAAAATCTGGTCAATCTGCAGGGTTCCGAATTCATGGCCGGCTATGTCGCCGCCAGTAAGATTGAGGGGTTCGCCGTTCTCCCCATCCAGAGCTTTGCCACCGCCGTCACCACTTTTGTGGGACAGAACATGGGCCGGGGCAGCCTGGAACGCGTGCGCCGGGGCGTGCGCTCCGGTCTTGGCCTGTCGGTCGCTGCCTGCGGGCTCATCTGCGCGCTGGTTCTTCCCTTCTCAGGTACCCTGTTGGGTATCTACGATCTGGGGGACGAGGCTCGGCGGGTCGGCATGTTGTATATCACGCAGGTGTTCCCCTTCTTCGTGCTTCTGTCTCTGATGTTCATCATGAGCGCCGTGCTGCGCGGCGTGGGGCAAACCATGATGCCGATGATCGCCACGCTCATTTCGCTGTGCATCATCCGTATCCCTGTGGCCTATATATTTCAGGGTGTTTGGGGCAAGGATACCATGTTCTTCTCCAGCGCCATCGCCTGGGCGGTGGGCGCTGCCATGGTCATCGCCTACTACCTCACCGGGCGCTGGAAGACCAAACGGCTCATCGATACTGAGCTGACGCAGGTTCTGATGTAGCCTTGGTTGGGCGCATTGACGATAAGGCATGTTCGCACACAAAAAGGGAGTTCCGTCTGGTGGCGGAACTCCCTTTATTGATTTGTTCTTTTGCGTGAACGCTGATCCATACGGCACGGCGCTTCGCCGGACTTATTTCACCCTGAATTGTCATGCCGCGTCATTCCGTGGAGGACTAGGCTCGCATCGGCGCGCGGTTTTTGTTTCCAAAGAAAAATCGAATGCCAGCATGACGTCGCGCTTTTTGCCAGGCAACCGATGAATTCATCGACGCGGCAGCACAGTAAGAATTGCTCCGCACCGGGAAGGCACAACCCCGCCGGTGTGTTGTGGCGCATTTGTTCAGCGTTTGCTTAGAGTCCCAGCGCGCTCAAGACATCAACGAGGCGCATCGGCTTGGAGGTCATGGCGGTATAGCCGGAAAGATCGGGAAACACGACAGAACCGGACAGGGCAGAATAGCTCATGTTCTCCACGTCATGGAACCGCCAAGTGTCTTCCACGTCGACAATGTTGAAGGTGACATCCTGCTTCACCTGTGTTAAACGGCCCGCTTTGTCGATGTCAAAAGACAGTGTCTCGTTGTATGAGTTGACAATGTCGTTGTATTCCGCATCGGAATTGCAACTGTTATGCGCCCATGTGTTCATGAGGTTCGTGATTTCCATACGATTGCGGTCTTTGTGGTCGCTCAGTTTTAGAGCATAAGTCTGTGTGACGCCCGAGGAACTGCTTTTGCGAGAGGAAAAGTCATAGGACAGGATGCGGCGTTTGGCAATGAAATCCAGACTGTGAACCAGGGAGCCGTCGGCCGTCTCGATTTGGTACTTCACCATAGAATTGTCAGGACTTTTGAGATACAGCCAGTTGTCCTTCAGGTAGAGGCCAACGCTCCGCTTTTCACCCTCAAACGTCGTGTAATTTTCCTCGTAGCGGATCGTCCAGGTGCCGTCATCCGCCTGCTTGCTTTGTATGATCACATTGCCGGTATAGGTGTAGGTGACACCGGCAAAAGCTAGCTTGACATCCGAAACAATGCGAATTTGATGGTTGCTCCAATTGGTGGTGTTGGGGAGATTGCGGAAAGCGGCAAAGCTGTTGAGATTGTCGGCATATTGGGCGGCCTTGGCGGCGTCAACCGAGCCATCGGCCACCAGCTTTTGCAGCAGTGTCGTGTCGCCGCCCGTGAGGTGAGCCGCCAGAGCGCTCCAACTGATGTCGACCAGATCCGAGCGCAGAAATTTAAGTTTGGTGACCAATTCTTGCCTGGTGTAAGCATCAAGGACCCCCAGTGTATAGGCCGCATTGACTGCGTCGCCGTAAAGAAAGTCCAGGCCGTCGCCATCACGGTAACCTAAGGCGCGCAGGACAAAGGTCGCGTACATCTTGGGCTCGCAAGCACGATTGCTGCCAAATTGCCGGGGGTTGACGCCGTTGGTGAGGCCTTCGTGGTGGAGATAGCCAACCTCATCGGCCGCCCAGCTCGGCACATCGTTGTATGGCGTTTCATAGGCGTTTTGGTGGGCTTCGTCGGCTTTGCCCAGCAAACGGACCAGCATCACAGCGGCCTCGGCGCGCGTTGGCGCGCGATCAAGCTGATAGCCGGTAGGAGTTCCTAAAAACAAGCCGAGATCGTTGAGGATGTCGGCGCGCGTTGTGGGACTGGCCGCCAGCGCGCCCGGAGCCAGGAGCGACAAAAGCAGAATGGCGGCCAAAAGAACGGACAATTGTTTTTTCATGGAGCGGTTTCCTCCTGTTGTCTCCTCGCCGGACGGGGTATTCTTCCGTCGATTTTTATGGCCATACCGCACGTATCGGTGTGTGCCGGGCCGGCGGAGAATTTGTTTCCAATCGTGCCGATTTTTGCGGCAATACTTTGTGTATGAACAAGAAAATCGATGATGAGTGGGGACAAAGAATTCAACGGATCGGTGCGCGAGGATTTGTACGGTGTTGCCTCATGCCTCTGCTCCGGCCAGCAGGGCATGAAAGGCGGCGACGGCCGCGGCAATGTCGGGTGCGCCAAACACGGAAGTGCCGCAGACAAATACATTGGCTCCGTCTTGTCGCAGCGGGAGAATATTGTCCAACGTGATGCCGCCGTCGATTTCCAGATGACAGTCGGGGGCGTGGCGGTCCAACAGAGCACGTGTGGCGCGAATACGGCTATGTACGTCGGGCAACATGGTCTGTCCGCCAAAACCCGGTTCAACCGTCATGATCAGCACGAGGTCACATTCCGGCAGGAAGGGCACCAGCGCCTCGGGCGGTGTGGTCGGACGGATAGACAAGCCGGCTTTTTTCCCTCGGCGCCGGATGTGGCGCAACGTGGTCAGGACGTTATCGGGACTGTCGGATTCAAGATGAATCGTAAGATTGTCAGCACCGGCGGCCAAAAAGGTGTCGACAAGGCGCTCCGGCGCGGTCACCATCAGATGTACGTCGAGAAACTGCGTCACAATCTGGCGTACCGCCGCAAGAACCGGCGGACCAATCGAGAGATTCGGCACAAAAAGGCCGTCCATCACATCGATATGAAACCAGGGCGCGCCGTTGGCCTGCCGCAGGTCGGCGGCCAGATGGGTGAAGTCGGCGGCCAGAATGGAGGGCGACAAAATGGGCTGCATAGAATGCCTCCGAGATGATAGAATTGGGATAAAATAGGAAAATGGATGTCGGACAGAATCCAACACAATTATCATACAAGATTGGACGCACCAGGTCAAGCCTGCCGGAATAGTATAAACTGGATGGGACGCGAAGGCTGCTTCGCGGCTCTTCATATAGGAGAGGAGGGGCGGCCATTCGGGCGCCCCTCCTCTTTGGGAAAAATCTCTATGGTTTTTTTGTCTGTATGATCTTAGATAACCTGGACAATGACGGAAATCATCGTATTGGAGGTTGTGTCGGTCACCGTCAGGATGGTGTTACCGGCTTTCTTTCCGGTGATCGTCACGGTGGCCTCGCCAAGCCCGGTCTCTTTGATCGTGGCGGAGGCAATGGGATCGTTGACCACCGTCAGCGCCAAGGCCAGCTCGATATTGGCCGGGGTCCAAGTGACCATCATATCAATCGACTTGTTCCTATTGGTCTTGACAGACGACGGCGCTTTCAGCTTGATACTCTCTACCGGCAAGTAGGTGCGTCCCGCAAGGGCCGCTTTCAGCGCGTCGCGGGCATCCTCATACGCCTGGAGGGTCGGAGACTCGGGATTGTTCTTGATGGCGTTGGCTGCGGTCAGCGCGGCGGCAACCGTCGCCCAATTGGAGTAAGCCGTGGGATCGAGCGCTTCCGCCTCCGTAATGGCAGCATACAGATCCTCCATCGAGAAAACGGTGATGTCGCCGGTCAGGTTGCCCGAGAACGTGTAATACACGTAGTCGGCCGTGTAGGTGGTCTCACCGGCGGCGGCGCCCGTGAGCACAGCACCCGCCAGCGTGGCCTTGCTTGTATCGGCAACAACGATGTTGCTGAGGGTCGCCTCTTCCATGGCAATGGTCTTGGTTTTACCTACGGCCACTTCAACGGCGGGCAGCTCGGTCGGCTGCACGGGGACTACAAGGGCAGCGATCGCGGCTTCCAGCGCGGCGGCGGCGGCGTCTACCGTAGCCTGAGCCGCGTCACCCTGCAGGAAGATTTCCATACCGGCGAGGTACGCCACGGTAGCGGCGGCCCAGGAACCGATGGTGTAGTCGTCCCCATCCAGGGCGTCGTATTTCGCGAGGGCGTCGGCCAGAGCGGATTTGTCGGCGTTCGGCTCGGCCATGGGTCCGCGAATACCGAAGACTTCCCACTCACTGAGGCCGACTCCGGAGGAATGGCCGCTGCTTCTGGCCAGGCGCAGACGGAGCTGCGTGGTGGTGACCGCGTCGAAGGTCACGCCGTTCCAAGTGCCGACCGCGCCATTGGGGATGTTGGTGATCGCGGCGCCGGCGGCGTTTTTCATGTTGGTAACTTCACGCCACGTTGTGCCGTCCAGCCATTCGACTCTGGCGGTATCCGGGATGGCGACGCCACCGTCGGTCCACCACTCAATGCGGCAGGAGTTGATGGTGAAGGCCTCGGCCCAGTTGATGATTACGTAGATCGGGGTAGTGGACGTATTCCACGTGTTCCAACCGGTGCCGGCGCTGCCGGCCGTGCCCTTCAAGCCGTCGTTGATCCGCGGGATCTGAATATTGGCTGCGCTGTTGCTGGTGTTGGCGTATGTCGCGTTGATACCGGTCTGGCTGATGCCCGCGCCGGTGGCGGCGGTGTACAGCGTGGTCCCGGTGTTGGCAAAACGCGTAACGTTGGGGGTGTAGGGGGCGGTGCCGTTGTAGCGCGCGATGTTGCCCTCGGCGGCGGTGTAAACAGCCGACCGGTTCAGGTCGATCACGGGCATCGGCAGTCCGTCGTTCACGGTGATGTACTTGCTCTGGGAGACTTTTCGACCGATGGCGTCGGTCACGGTCACGGTGACCTTGTAAGTGCCGTAGTTGGTGAATTTGAGGGTCGGCGCGGCGGTGTTGCCATCGACGATGGTGTTGCCGTCGATCACCGGGGATACCGTCCAGGCGTAAGTGAGCGCGCCGTTGGGGATGCCGGTCGTGGCTTCGGCGGACACATACGTGTCGGCGTTGAGGACCGTATCGTACACCGTCATCTTCGTGATGGCGGGCGGATCGGATTCGGTCAGCGGTTTGACGACGACTTCGAGCGTCTCCGTGGTGGACTGATTGTAGATATCGGTGACAACCACCTGAAGGATATAGGTGCCGTCCTCGGTGAAGGATACCGTGGGGGCGGCCTGCGCGGTGTTGCTGAAGGTGATGCCGTTGGGGCCGCTCAGCTTGCTCCACGCATAGGTAAGCTTGTTGGGCACAGCCAGAGTGGTGGCCGCGGCGCTGATGCCGTAGCTGCCGCCCGGGAACTTGTTGCCGGCCACAACGCTGGTGATAACGGTGGGCGCAACCACGTCGACCACGCTGGCGGTCAGAACGGCCAGGATGTCGGTTCCGGCCACGGTGCCGTTAACGGTTTTGCTGCCTTCGGTGGCAAAGGGGTCGGCAGACAGATCCCATGTGACGGGCGACGCAACCGTTTCGCCGTTCGCCCGCACCGCGGTGACGGTGGTGGGCAGAACGGGGGTGACGCCCAGTTTGACCTGGCCGATGTTGATCGGCATGATGCTCTCTATGGACATCGGATCAATGACATTGATGGTAACCGTGGCGTAGCCGATATCGCCCTCACTGTCGACGACAGTCAGACGAAGCACAAGGGTTCCGGCGGACGTAGCCGTGACGGTCGGGTTGAGGGTTAAGGAGTTGGAGAAGGTGCAGGCAGGGCCGCTGACTCTGTTCCACTGAGTGAGTGTTACGTTTCTGCCGTCCGCAACGCGAACGCTGGCGCTGAGCTGGGTGGCCGCGCCGATGAACCTGTTCTCCGTGACCGGAGCGATTGTGATCAGAGGCGCACCCTCGTAAGTCAGTTCGGACGGTTGGGCGAAGGTCACATCAAGCGAATCGGTGTTGGGCATCGCAATGGCGACAACAGCCTGGTTGCCGGTGACCGTGGTCAGGCCGTCGGCGGCGACGCCGTCCAGCAGGAGCTGATACTCGCCGTCGGGCAGACCCGTGATGGTCAGGAGGGTGTTGTGAGCCGTCGCGGTCTCATTTTTGAGGGTCAGGTCTACGTATTTGGCGTTCTTCTGGAATTTAATGTTCTCGATCTTGTCGCGGTTGACATTAATGTAGACCATCTCTGCGAGGAAGTTGACACGTTTGCCGAAGCCGTCGCGAACCTCAAGGTCGTAGGCGGTGGGAGAGGAGCTGACCACGCCGCCGTAAGCGAACGCGCCGAAGATCGGGTCGTCCACGACGTCGGTGCTGATGCGCAGCATCGAGCCGTAGAGGCCTTCGTTGGCCTCGCCGGAGAAGGAGTACCAGCCGTTGAAGTTGGCGTTGACGGCAAAACCGTTTCCTGCCCGGCCGTTGTAGCCGTTGGAGTTCTGGTCGCCTTTGCCGCCCTTGCCCATGGTGTAACGGAAGGCCAGGGCGCCATAGTTGTCAACGTCTGAGGTGGCGGTGCCGGGGCGCGGGCCGGCGATCTGTCCCATGTTGATGCTGTTGAAGTGGGCGATTTTAGCGGCGTAGTTGATACGGTTGGCCCACGCACGCTCCGCGCTGGTGTAGCCGTTGAGTTCGTTCTGCAAACGCAGATAATCATCCATGGCGGAGCCGGCCAGGCCGCAGGTATACTGGAAGTTCCACCAGGATTCGCCGCCCAGGAAGGTGACGTTGCCGTAGTTGAACCAGGTGTTCGCCAGGCTGCGTTTGGCACGGGTGTCCATGTCCACCATGGTCAGCTTGGTTTTGGCAGTGGCGTTCTCGGTTGCGGTGCCGGTTTGGTATTTGGCCATCGCCTGCGCCAAAGCGTAAGCAGCTTCCTCGCCGGTATTATCAAAGACGAATTCGGAGACGTAGGGATACCGGGTATTCACGAAGGTGCGCGCTCTGGTCGTGAAGAACCTGGTCCTGAATGTGTCGATCTGGCTCTGAGTGAAGCTGGAGGAGTCCAGCGCTCTTTCGGCGACCATGGCCTCGTAAATCGCCGGGACTTCTTGCTCACCGTAAGCGCCCGCCGATCCTGTACCCAATCCGCTGCTTGAGAAAATCAAGCGCGCCATGTTCAGGTACCAAACAGCCGTACGCGTGTACTCGATCAGTTCGGGATAGGCTTTCATGATCTTGTACATGCCAAAGAATCCGGTGCCCTCCTGCGTGGTGGAGAAGGGACGGGTTCCGTTTGAGCCCGGCCAGTTGCGCACCAAACCAGTGGAGGGATTCACCATCGGGCCACTGGTGCTGCTTGTCGCCCAAGTGCAATACTGTTCGATGCTGCGGATCTCATCCGGATCCGGATCGAGCAGGTTCTTGTTGGTCATCATGGTGAGGATGGCGTGGCTCCAGTCGTCGCCCCAGGCGGTCGGGAAGGTGGAACCGCTGGGCTGTCTCGAACCCAGATGAAGGTCGCCGTCGGTGTAGATGCCGGCATGGGTTCCGGTCGTCGGCTGGTTTCTGACCACCCATTCGGAACGGGCCTCGGCGGCCACATCCAGCTCGGCCAAAACGTT
>JAVBPF010000073.1:0-33078 GCA_031549735.1 Oscillospiraceae bacterium | reverse complement strand
ATGGAAGCCGCGCTACGCACCGTGGTTGAGCTGGTCACCGAAAAAGAGCTGGAGAAGATTGAGTTTGATGCCGTCCGCGGCGTCAAGGGCATCAAGGAAGCCGAGATCGATCTGGGCGGACGCAAGATCCGCGCCGCCGTGGCGTCTGGTCTGGCCAACTGCCGCCGCTTGCTCGAGCGCATCAAGGCGGGCGAGGCGCAGTACGACATCGTCGAGATGATGGCCTGTCCGGGCGGCTGCATCAACGGCGGCGGCCAGCCGGTACAGTCGGCGGTGGTTCGCAACTTCGTGCACCTGCGCGAGGCGCGCGCCGCGGCCATTTACGACCACGACAGCGGCATGAAGCTGCGTCAGAGCCACAAAAACCCGCTCATCAAACAGCTCTACGACGAGGTGATGGACGGCAAGCCCGGCAGCCACAACGCGCACAAATGGCTGCACACGTCGTACCGCGCGAGACCCAAGTATCATTTGGACAACAAGTAAATCGATGTTGAATAACGAGAGGGTGGCCAAACGGCCACCCTCTCGATCATATTACTGGCAACCCTGATCCACTCCCGGCTTCTCCGCCGATTTGACACAGTCCACGGCGAAAAATCCAAACAGCGTCGCGACCATATGCAACGCTACGCGTTTTCGAGCCCAAGCGCCAGTTGAGTCACTTTTTCTACAGTTCGCAAATTCCGCGCCGTCAGCGGGACACCCAAGCGGTTGAGCCGCGCCGTCATTTTGACCGGGTTGTGTCCGCCCACATTCAAACCGCGAAAAAAAGCCGCATAGATCATCCTACACCCCGGTCTGCAAAACAACCTCGGCGGCCACCTTCATGGCCTGCCAAAGCCTGTCCACCTCTTCGGGGGCAAGCAGACGGTGCCGTCCGTCGGCGGCGTGGTAGATGAGCCGGTGTTTGTGCCGGTTCAAACCGTCTCGCACCTGAAGCAGATACGCCTCGATGTCTTGCGGGACGGGCTGTTCAGGCTCAGCATTCTGACGGGTTTCACCGTACAGAAGCCAGTCGGCGCTCGTGTGGAACAGTTCACAGAGCTTTTGCAGAATGCGATGGTCGGGCATACGCCGCCCCTGCTCGTACATGCCGATGGCGCTGGGGGAAACCTCCAGCTTTTGGGCCAGCTCGTACTGGGTCATATGGGCGGCCATGCGCAGCTCGCGGATTTTCTTGCCGGTCAAATTATGTTCAGTCCTTCCCGGGGGCTTTCTTGCGGTTTTGACGCGCCGGAGCGCGTTTTGGTCAAGCGTAAGGCAAAACGGCCAAACCCTCCCGAATCCGCCGATATCGTCTTCTTGACGCAACACAAATCGTGTGGTAATATCGAACTAGAACACGAAATGTTTATCGGAGTGGATCAGATGAGAGAACGGGCGGCCTGCTTTCGCTGCGATTTTCTGGACTGCGAGGTTTTTGAAGGCGACGGTTATTATGAAATCGAGGGGCGCCGGATCTGCGAGGAATGTCTGGGCGCTTTCGCTTACGTACATTTTTCACGCGAACGGTGTGTGGCCGAGCCGCCGGTCTGGCCCGGGACGGAGATGGGCGATTGATCGGGCTTGCGTCATTGGCGGCGCAGTATGAACATCTGGCCGGGCGGCTGCACCGAAGTTGGCGGGCGGCCTGGCGAGCATTGGAGGAAACCGAGGGCGCCGAGGCGCGGTATGAGGCGCGGCGGCAGACGGTTGTGTTGTATCGGATGTGGAAGGAAGCCCGGGAGACCGCCGCCGAATTGCGGCGCTATTATGACGGACAGATCACGCAGACAAGGCTGCCCGACTACGATCGATGGGTCTTCCCACCCACCGATGGCTGAGCGGCGCGGCCAGCATAGCGGCCGCCATCCTATCCGCACGGACAAAGGCAAGCCGGAAAGAGGGGAGGAGAGATTGTGGAAGAAACGGGTCGGCTTTGGGCCGAGATGCACAAGGCCGGTGACAACAGCACGGAGCGCACACGCATGTACACGCTGCTGGCCGATCTGTTGGCTTCAGAGCTGACGGCGCGGCAGCGCGAAGTAATCTCATTATACCATAAATATGAACTTTCGCAAAGGGAAATTGCCAGGATTTTGGGAATCTCCCAGCCGGTGGTTTCGCGGCATCTCCAAAAGGCCAACCGACAGATCCACCGCTTCACCGACCGGTTGATCCCCTAACCAACTGTTCGGTTGCCAGACAAAGAACCTCGGCCAGCCGGTCGAGGTCAGCTTCGGTTGTGTCGGGCGACAGGCTGACGCGCAGCGCGCCGGTGCGTATCTCGGGCAGCAGGCTCATCGCGCGCAGCGCCTCACTGGCTTTGCCGCGGGCACAGGCCGATCCGGTGGAAACCGAAACGCCCCGGTCGCTCAAAAACCGAACCAGCACCTCGCCTGGATAGCCGGACAGGGCAAACGACAGGATGTGCGGCGCGTCGCCGGGCGGAATCTCAACAAACCCGGGGAGCGCGGACAGCCGCCTCACGGCATCGCGTTTGAGCGACCATAACCGCTCGACGCGCGATGTCAAGTCGCGGCGCCCAACGGCACAGGCCATGCCGAAGGCCGACAGCAGGGGAACGGGCTCGGTGCCGGCGCGCAGACCGCTTTCCTGCCCGCCGCCGAAAATCAGCGGATGCACCGGCGCGTTTTCAGCGTACCACAACGCGCCCGCGCCCGGCAGTCCGCCTGTCTTGTGCGCCGAAACGCTTACGTAATCCACGCCCAGCTGACCGGGCGTGACCGGAATTTTGAGGAACGCCTGTACGGCGTCGGTGTGGAACAAAACGTCGGGATGCTTCGCCTTGACCGCGCGTGCCATCTCGCTCAACGGCAAAACGGCCCCGTTGTCGCCGCAAAGCAGCGCGGCCGATACGAGCGCCGTGTTCTCGGTCACGGCGTCGGCCAAACGCTCAACCGACACACGCCCCGATTTGTCGGGCGGCACGACGGTGACCGTGGCGTCGCGGAAGTGACGCAGCGGCTCGCGCACCGAGGCATGCTCCAGCGCGGTGGTGACGATGTGGACGGGCTGCCCCGGACGGCGCGTCTTGACGGCACTGTAAAGCGCCAAATTGTTCGACTCACTGCCGCCTGATGTGAAAATCAGACGGTCGGGCGTGGTATCCAGCGCCTCCGCCACCTGTTCGCGCGCCAGCCGCAGCGTTTGTGCGGCCAGAGCACCGTGGCGGTGCGTCGCCGACGGGTTGCCCTGCTGTAAAAGCGCCGCTTGAAAGGCGTCCAGCGCCTCGCGGCAGGGATGGGTTCCGGCGGCGTGATCCAGAAAAACGGCGTCGCTCACACTCATACATCCATCATGGTCAACTGAACGGCGGCCTTCATCGACAGGCGGTAGAGGCCCCACGCGCCCATGGCCGCCAGAAACAGGACGGCGGCAGTGATCCAGGGCAGGGAGAGCTCGGCAAGGGCCAGCGGCACACAGACAGCGGCCGCAATTATCAGCACCAGCAGGGACAGCACCATGCCGGTCAGTGAGTTCATATTCATTTTCATGGCTTCGTTCTCCGAGATCCAGTTGAGCTTGGGATGCAGCAGGTCGGGATAGAGCCCGGCCAGGGTGGCCGGAACGGTCATCGCCACGGCCAGCAAAAGGCCCAGAAGCACCGGCGTAGCGGGCAGCCCCAATCCGAACAGCAGGACAAGCGCCATGGCCACTTCGCCGAACAGCGCCAGCGCGAGGCCAAGACCCGCTTTGACACGCACCTGCGTCTCCATCGAGACCGGCAGGAGCCGTAGCATCCAGAAGGTGCGGCCCTCACGCGAGACCATGGTGGAGACGGCGGGGTTGATCAGAGCGGGCAGCAGCGTAAGCCCCGCCAGCGCCAGCGTCAAAGCGACCGGCGGCAGGCCGCTGATGAGATCCAGCAAAGCTTCCATTTCTTCGGCCTGTGATCCGCCCAGCATCGGCATCAGCAAGATCAAAATCGGAAAGATGATGACGCCGATCAGACCGTTGAGCAGGAAGGCCGGTGTGCGCGCCAGAATCTTCAGCTCTCGCCAGAACAGCGCCGCGCCGACACCGCGCCGGCGCACCCCGGAGGCGCGATAGGCCTGTCTCCCGCTGCGCGCCGTTTCGAGCTGGCTCAGGCTGACCTTGTAATACAGCCAGTCGGCGATGAAGGAGAGGAGCAGGACGCCGACCAGAATGCAGAAAGCGTATTGGGCGAAGCTGAGGACGCCGGACGAACCGGAAAGGGTGAGCGATTCGACCGCCCATGTGGCCGGCGGGAACACGCCGGTGATGCTGCGCAATAGATGCTCGCCGTCGGACAAAAGCTTTTGCACGGCTTCGGGGGACATGCCGTCCGGCCCCATCATGCGCTGGAACAGTGACTGTACCACCAGAATGGCGGCGATGAGCAGCACACTGCCCACAACCGTCCACATTTCACGGCGGCGGGTCAGCGCCGACAGACGCATGAGCAGCAGCGACAGCAGCGCCGCGATCAGCATCGGAATGACGGGCAGCAACAGGATGACCACGATACCGAACGCCCAGAATTGGAAGTTGGTCGGGATGGGTGTATACAGCGCGAAGAGAAGGATGGCCGGAACCGTCATAAACAGCGTCATGCCGAGATGCCCGAAGTACAGGGCGGTCAGCTTGGACAGAAAGACGGCCCGCGGACGCAGCGGCATCGCGGCCAGCAATTCGGTGTCACGGGAGCCCCAGAGGGCGGTCAGCATTGAAAACAGGCCGAGCAGCAGCGTGATGAGCATACTCAGCAGGAACACGATGCCCAGAACAATGTTGCCCATGCCGGCCTCGGAAAACGGCTTTATGATGGCGTAAAGAATAAAGCCGTAGGAAAACAAAAGCGAAACGGCGGCAAACAGCATCAGCAGCGAAAAACCCAAACGGCGCCAGAACGTGCGCGCGTCGGTTTTCCGCATGTCGGGCACGAGCGCCGAATGGATGAGCAGCTTCCACTGCAGAACGACCAGCAATTTATACTGCTTCAAGGTGGACATTATAACAACTCCCCCGGCTCTTCTATTTCTCCGTCAGCTGGAAGAACAACCGCTCCAGCGTCTCATTGCCCTCGCGGCCGCGCAGCTCCTCCATGGTGCCCACGGCGATCAGCCGGCCGTCCGAACTGATGCCGATGCGGTCGCACAGCCGCTCGGCCACGTCGAGAACGTGCGTGGAAAAAAAGACCGTGTTCCCCTCGGCGCAGTGTGAACGCATTTCTTCCTTCAAAAGCAGCGCGGCCTTGGGATCCAAACCCACCATCGGCTCGTCGAGCAGCCACACCGGCGGATTGTGCAGCAGCGCGCCGGTTAAGGTGAGCTTTTGCTTCATGCCGTGCGAATAGGAGCGGATGCGCGCCCCGGCGGCGTCCTTGATCTCGAACATGGAGAGATACTTCTCGATGCGTTCGCGGCGGATATCAAGCGGCACCTCGTAGACATCCCCGATGAAGTTGAGATACTCCAGACCGGTCAGCCGGTCGTAGACCTCATGGTTGTCGGGAACATAGCCAATGTTGCGCTTGGCGTCGAGCGGACTGAGCTTCATATCGATGCCGTTGATTCTCACCGTGCCCTCGTCGGGAGGCAGAATGCCGGCGATGATCTTGATGGTGGTGGTTTTTCCGGCGCCGTTGGGCCCGATAAAACCGAAAATTTCACCGGCTTTTACTTGGAGCTGCATGTGGTCGACGGCTCGCACCTTGCCTTTGGCATAGCTTTTGGAAACGCCGGACAGATCAATCATAGAAAAACCTCCAGACGGAATCATTGCATATCGGAAAAAAGTCGTGTAGAATATGGATGGACAAGCTTACAATACTGTATTAAAAAGGAGAGGAAACTATGCTCGAACAGCTCAAAAAACAGGTGTTTGAGGCCAATATGCTATTGCCCCGTCTGGGCCTGGTGCTTTTCACCTGGGGCAACGTCAGTGGCATCGACCGCGCCAGCGGACTGATGGTCATTAAGCCCTCGGGCGTGGAGTATGAACAGATGACCGCCGACGATATGGTGGTGGTCGATTTGGACGGCAAGCGCGTGGAGGGCAAGCTCAACCCCTCGTCCGACACGGCCACGCACGCCGCACTCTACCGCGCCTTCCCCGAACTGGGCGGCGTCACCCATACACATTCGACCTACGCCACCTCCTGGGCACAAGCCAAGCAAGCCATTCCCCCGCTGGGCACCACGCACGCCGACACCTTCTACGGCAATGTGCCCTGTACACGCGTGCTGTCACCGGCCGAGATCGCCGGCGACTACGAGAAAAACACCGGGCTCGTCATTGTGGAGACCTTCACCGCCTCGTCGCTCAATCCGATGAGTGTACCCGGCGTGTTGGTCGCCTCGCACGGTCCGTTCACTTGGGGCAAGGACGCGATGGATTCGGTTCACAACGCCGCCATTCTGGAAGAGGTGGCGCACATGGCGCAGCTGACCGGCCAGATTGAGCTGGGTCACGACCGCCTGCCCGCCATCCAGAAAGAGCTACTGGACAAGCACTATCTACGCAAGCATGGGGCAAATGCCTATTACGGACAGTAATTCATTGACATAATAATACGATGAGGACTAAACGTTTGACGAAGGGGAGACGAAAAGGTCTCCCCTTCAATACTTTGAGGAGAATTTTCGCCGCGTCTCTCACCCCGCATCGGCAAGGGTTATGGAAACTCATGGCCAGCGCTCAAGGCTTGACAAACCGGGGCACAAAAAGCACGTAGTGATTTTGTGCCGTGTCTGTTCAGCGATTACTCGGCTACTGACGTTGTCTGCTGCCTAAGACAGGGGAGACAGAACCGTCTCCCCTGTTCCTTATTGTTTTTTTCGGGTTTCAAGCAGATTTTGAATGCGCATGGCCGGCTCGAGCAGGTCGCTGATGGACTGATCATAGTTGAGCGTGTCGATGATATAGGAGATGTACTTGGACATATCCACTTCGGAATACCACGGGCGAGCTTTCAGTTCGTCGGTGCGGTAAATGAGGTTGGTGGTGAATACGCGTTCAATGACACCGTTTTCCACGGCCTCATCGAAGCGATCCAGTCCCTCGCAGAACAGGCCGAAGGTGGAGAACACGATGATGCGGCGCGCGCGCAGCGCCTTCAGAATTTTGGCGATGGACAGCACCGATTCGCCCGAGGAGATCATATCGTCGACCACAATAACGTCCTTGCCGGCCACGTTGTCGCCCAGAAACTCGTGCTTGACGATGGGATTGCGTCCGTTGACCAGACGCGAGTAGTCGCGGCGCTTGTAGAACATACCGAGATCGACGCCCAGCACCGACGAATAGTAAATACAGCGCGCCATGGCGCCTTCGTCGGGGGAGATGATCATCAGACGGTCGCGCGACACCTCGATGTCGGGGATGACGCGAAACAGCGTCTTGAGCATCTGGTAGGTCGGGCGCACATTTTCAAAACCTTTGAGCGGCACGGCGTTTTGGACGCGGGAATCGTGCGCGTCAAACGTGATGATGTTTTCCACGCCCATGCTGCCCAGTTCTTGGAGCGCCAGGGCACAGTCGAGCGACTCGCGCGCGAAACGCTTGTGCTGGCGGCCTTCATAGAGCATGGGCATGATGACGGTGATCCGCCGCGCCTTGCCGCCCGAAGCGGCGATGATGCGCTTCAGATCCTGGAAGTGGTCGTCGGGGCTCATCGGCACCTCTCTGTTGTACATGGAGTAGGTGACGCCGTAATTGAAAACATCGGCCAGAATATAGAGGTCATAACCGCGCACCGACTGCTGGATGATGGATTTGGCCTCACCGGTGTTGAACCGGGGACAGGTGGCCTTGACCTGGAAACGGCCCGGCTCGGGCGCGGCCATAATGGCCAGCTGATCCTTGTCATGGGTATACGAGCGCCAGGAGGTGAGGTAGTTGTCGATCCGCTCGATCAACGACTCGCACCCGTTCATTCCAATGATCCCCAAATTGCCGTATGGGGTTTTCCTGCGCTCGACGAAAGACATATCAATCCATCCCCCGTATTCGTTTAATGTAAAAGTTCGATCCAAAGTGCGGGAAACGCCGTGTTCAAGGAATCGGCGTTTATCCCTGGGAAAGCGCGTTCAGACGCCTGCACAGCGCATCGTACTGAGCGATGCCCAGCGTCTCGCCGCGTGCGGTCGGTGAAAGCCCGCAGTCGGTCAGCGCCGCCGTCAGGGTATCACGCGTGTAGTGCGTCGCGGCGCTCAAGGCATTGAGCAATGTTTTGCGTCGCTGCGCGAACGCGGCGCGCACCAGCCGGAAAAACAGAGCCTCATCGAAAAGCGGCGTCGGCGCGGCGGTCAGGCGAAGTACACTGGAAGTGACCTGCGGCGCCGGGAAAAAGGCGTCGGGCGGCACGTCAAACAAAATCTCCGCCGTCGCCTTGGTCTGGACAAAGAGGGAGAAGGCGCCGTATGCCTTGGTGCCAGGATCGGCCGCGATACGCTGCGCCACCTCGCGCTGCACCATGACCACCATCTCGGGGAACAGCCGGCTCTCCAGCAGGTGGGTCAGTACCGGCGTGGTGATGGAGTAGGGCAGGTTGGCGCACAGGGTCAAACGCCGTCCGTTTTGATGCGCCGCGATGACCTCGGTCAGGTCGGCCTTCAGGACGTCCTGCCAGACCAGCGTGACATTGCCGCAGGACGCAAGCGTTTCGGAAAGCAGAGGCGCAAGCCGCGTGTCCACTTCGAAGGCCAGCACGGCACCCGCCGTTTCGGCCAGCGACACGGTCAGCGCGCCCACGCCGGGGCCGATTTCAACGGCCAGCGTGTCGGCGTCAAGCGAAGCCGCCCGGACGATGCGGTCGGGAACATCGGGGTCGATGAGGAAGTTTTGGCCGAACCGCTTGGAAAGATGCACCCCATGGCGATTGAGCAGCGCGTGAAGATAGCGGGGATCATAGAGCGATGGGGTCAAAGCTTGTCTCATCCTTTCCTGGAGAAGCACCTAAAATCCCCTTCGGGGGAAGGCTCATGGGCTGAACGCTCTTGGCAAAAAGGTCTCGGGCGATATCGAAAGAGGCGTATAGCACGTGAGCGGTGAACCCAAAAAACAGGGCGCACCATGATTCCGGTTCGAATCACAGCACACCCCATTGTACAGAAAATCGGTGGTTGCGTCAAGAGTTGTCCGGCAAAGGTACATCCTGTCAATTCAGGACATAGACCTTGCATTTGCGGACGCCGAAGTTGTAGCACTCCGATTGCGTGTTGAAATACAGATCCACTTTGTTGCCCTTGATGGCGCCGCCGGTATCCTCGCAGACGGCCACACCATAGATCCAGGTGCCGTTGGCCGCTTCGACATAGACGCGCGAGCGCAGCGGGATGACCTTGGGATCGACGGCGATGGCGCCGACGCGGCACACCGTTCCGATGGCGGTCAGTTTGTTGGACTGACCCTCGGTGGAATAGGCGGTGGCCGTGCACTCCAGCATACGGGAATACGTAAGAACCTGCCCGTCGGGCGCGGTTACGGTGCCGCCGGTGCCGTAGGAGATCAGTTCGTTTTGCGGATTGGTTAAAACCGTTTCCGTGACCAGTTGACGGGATACCTCGACGCCGTCCTCCAGCCGTGCCACGTAAGTCATCTTCTTCTGGCCGGTTTTGCCCGCCTGCGTGACCTTCTCGGTGCCGTAAGGCAGACTGTTGCTGGCGGTGCGGATGGTCTCAAACGGGATGTTCTGCAGAACGTCCACGGTTTTGGACGTGCAGCGGACGACCTGAATGTTCATGCCGTCGGTGACCGGAGACTCCATGGCGGGGATGACCTTGTCCTGTCCGCCCAGTGTTATGCCGTAGCGGGACAGAACCGAACCGACCGTGTCGCCTACCGTATAGACACTGGTGCGCTCGCCGTCCACCTGAATGGTGACTCTCAAGGAGCGCTGAATGACGACCTGCGCCATGCCTCCGCTGAGCGGTGCTTCGGGCAGAGAGACATAGTCGTAGACGCCGATATGGATGCCGGCCTCATCCAGCGCGTCGGTAGCGCTGCTGGCATAACTTTCATGAACCGTGATGCTGTCGCCGTCACGAATGACGTAAAGATTTTTCTTGGCGGCCAGCTGGGTAAAGGCGATCAGTCCTAAAGCACAGAGCAGAACGAACAGGAAAGATCGGCTTCGCAGCAGGCTGAGTTTATGTACGATTTTCTTTATATAGGATGCGTGCATCTAATTCCCCCAAATGGTGTTTCTTCAGGCGGCAAGGCGGTTGCGAATGTGTCGGGCTTGGCCGAGACGCCTGTCTATATGAACTCCGAAAACCGGAGAGTTTTTCCGAGTGTGGCCGGGGCGCCCGTGGGGACCACGACGCGGCAGGAAAGCGAAAAAAGTTACAAAAAGGGCTGCGGCATTGTTACCGATTTTCCATGACCTGTAAAATATAACCCGATATTTGGCGGTCCTGTTTTTGCTTACGTTGGCTATTTTACACCTACAACTCAGATTTGTCAAGCTTTTGGCGAAAACAAGACCGTTTTCAACATCAATTTGGAATTATGTCACTGTTGTTATCCAAATTGTAACCACTTGTAACCTTTGCGTCACAACGGAATCATCCGCCGCCTCCCGGCGCACCGATTGGCCGGACGGCGCAAGGCCCGAAAAGCTAAAAATCAAGGGGTTTAACCGGAAATTTGACGGTTTCAGGCAGCTCGTCCCGCCATGCCGCGAGGAATTCCGGAGGCTTTTTTCGGGCAGACTTGTCCGAATGGGGAAGAAAACCCTCTGTGAGGACGAACGACAGCACGCCCCCCAAAAAGAATCAGCGGTTGCGGCCGGACATAAAAACAGTGAAGGATGGCTTTACGCCACCCTCCACTGTCTGAACCGTCGTGACACACCAGATGTCAAACGGATTTTTCGAACGCCTATGGCCGTTATCCGGAGCGATAAGTTTTTTTCAAGACTCATCTTTCCATCATCTAAATGAAACAATCATTCCGATTCTTCTTGTTTTCCCTGTCCGGGTAAACACGGCGCACAAGGGTTGCTTTAACCTTTCATTGCGTTGTGTTATCAACAGCAATACCGGTCTGAAAGCAAATCGTCTTTCAGCGTCCAATCCTATTATGACCCGATTGCTTGCGATTATGCGGAAAGAACAAATTAACAATAGCATTGTTAGACATGCATATTGATTGCGCAAAACAGCAAAGTCTGCAGGAACAAAAACGCGCGAGGCGTCATTACTCAGGGAGTAGGGCTGGAATCGGGATTATGTTGCCCGAAAACCTTTGATCTCATCGATTCGGAGACTGTGTGATAACCGGCAGAGCCCGGATGTTAGCGTTTGCGCAGAACGGTTTGAGCGAAAAGCAACCTCCGCGTCCCCAAACGCCTCTTTGGTGACTTTCTTGGCGTGAAGAAAGTCACGTCCTCCGTTGACACAGAAGAGCCTCGTCGACGCGCAGTAGAAAGTTGGCCACGCCGCACCCGGAAAACTTCGGCTGGTCGTCTCACGCAAGACCAGACGGCATTTTCGGAAGGCGTCAGACTTATTTCGCTGGCGAGCGCGGCGCGCTCAAGGCTTGACATCATGGCGTGAAGAAAGTCACGTCCTCCGTTCCCTGTCAAGGGAAGAAACGACATCAATACGATCGGATAACAGCGCCTTTATAAGCCAAAAAATATTTTTCAAATGGTTCTGCTTGCTGTATTCCGCTCGGGGCAATGGATCGTGCGCCTCAATACTGCTGTTCAATCGAGTAATCGATGTTTTTCCCATGCGTGTATACCGCCGTGCGGACGACGTAGTCGGGCACAAACCAAAGCTCGTCGAGCTGCGTGTAACGGCTGCCCTCGATGAGGTAGGTGTCGATGAAGAAGCTGTCGCCATCGGGATCCTCGGTTAGCTCCGAGCGTTTTAGCTTCTGGGACAGGACGCAGACGATGTTTTTTCCGTTGACCTCGTCAACCCAAAGCAGCTGCGGCAGCTTGTCTTCGGCGTCCAGTGTCAGCCCGAGCAGGTCGGAATAGTATGGTTGCGTTTGCAGGCCGCGTCGCCCGGATCGGTTCCCGGGGAGGTACAGATCCTTTTCATAGATTTCCTCCTGACCGTCGTTGTTCAAATCACATCGGAACTCCTGTTCGGAAAGCTGGATTTCGGCCGAACCCGTCAGCGTTAGCATGTGTTCTGAACACAGCGTCATGTACCACCCATGCGCCTGCTCCGTGAGTGTTGCCCTCAGGGCGGCATAGGGTGCGGCAGGCTGACCTTTGGTACGCAGCGAGTGCGACCGGGGATACCGCTCCAGCGTGACCAACTCGGCGAAATGCCCGTCCACGAAGGCATAGATTTCTAGTCCCATGCTGGACTTGCGGCTATAGTCGTAGTATTCGTGCGCAAAGTATGTCTGCCCCTCGTAGGAGATCATCGTAAAAAAGCAGTGAAAGAAATCCCACATGGCATCGGACCACGAGCGCTTGAACGGGGCTCCGTCCTTGCTCAAAAATATCTCAACACTTGATATGCCAGACGTGCCGCCGATTCCGCCCGAATAGGCGAACAGAGTGTCCTGTCCCCGGCTGTCGGTCAATCGATAGAAGTGCCGAATGGAATCATAGTCCTCGGCGTAAAAACCCCGAAGGGTTTCCGCTGACGACAGCAGCTCCTGTGCCTCATCGCGCGACAGCTCGGGTACAGCCATCCCTTCCAACACATCGCCGTATGTACCGTCCAGCACCGCCTCGGACAGCAGCGTGAGCAGCGCCGGGTCGATATACGACGGCTCGCTCAGAGCGCCGTCAATGGGAGGAACGTCCTCCATAACCGGCGGCTGGGAAACCTCGGTAAACAGGGCCTCATTGAAAGGGGTCGGCGAGGCAGGGGCCGACACATCGGGCGACGGAGCCTCTGAAACAGGCGCGGCGTCGGTCACCGGCGCGGAAGGCGAAACGGGCGGACTCTCGGCAGAACCGTCGGCGTTTCGCGCGGAACCGGCGCATCCGGAGCAGACAAGCAGAAGAATCAGGAGCAGACAACCTCTTTTCATGGGATGATTCCACCCTCACTATTATAATGACGCCGGACAAGAAACCGCGCGGGTTTTCCGAGGGTTCCATGAACACAAAGCCCACCGATGAATCGGCGGGCTTTGTTCGAGAAACCACAATCACACTTTGTCAAACATGTCCTTGGCCGCGCCGCACAGCGGGCAGACATAGTCATCGGGCACATCGGCCCATTTGGTGCCGGGCGCGACGCCGTTTCCGGGATCGCCGTCGGCTTCGGAGTAAACATAGCCGCAGATAGAGCAAACATAGGTATCCATAGCATTGACCTCCTGTTTAGATGTAAATATATAATGAATTATATATTTCGAGAATGAATTTGCCGCGCGTTACTCGTCCAGATAAGTCGTGAAGCCCAGCCAGCGATAATCCGGAAGGTCTTTCCCGGCGTTGGAGTCGCTGGAATACATGACCCTGCTGACGTCGCCGTAGGTCAGCTCCGTGCTGTCGGTCAGCACATAGAGGAAGCTGTCCTTTTCCGGGTTGCCCGCCCGGCCGGTCAGCTTGCGCAGACAGGAGAAAGGCTTCTTGTGCAGGTCGGTGCTTTCGGCGTCAAAATAGTAGTAGGCGCCGTCACGAAAGAGCAGATCGGCGGCATAGGGCGTCTCGTCGACGAAATGCACGACGCGCAGGAGGGCTGCGACGCCGTTTTCACTGTCTTTCAAGAATTGATTCCAGTGTTCCTTTCCACCGTAGAGCTGGCTGCTGTCGTCCCCTTGGGAGACGACGACGAAGCACCCGTCACTCAGGGCGTCCTGAGGCGTGGCATAGACCGGCATGCTTTCGAAGCCGAGATAGACGCCGGTATCGGAAAAGACGTCGCCCCCCGGTTCCGGTTCGGCCTCGGCGCAGGCGGAAAGCCCGCAGACACAAAGACAGCAGAAAATCAGCAGCAGCGCGAAACGAAGCTTTTTCATGGGTATACCTCCACCGTTTAGATGATTCACGCACATGCGTGCCTGTGCGGTTCCTAATGCACCGCCAGCTTAATCATGGCCAGCACAAACAGATGCGCCGGATAGAAGACATAGAACGCCCATTGACCCGCCGAACCGATGCGCCCTTTTTTCCCGTTGTAGAAATGAATGGGAATGAGCGCCGCAAGCTGGAACAACCCGATGAGCGCCCATTGCAGAGCCGACTCCTGTCCTCGGGTGGGCATCAGCGTCACCGTCTGGTACAGGGCGAACAGAAGGACAGCGACGGTAAACGCCATCGCGCGGCCGGAACGGTCGTCCCGGAAGCGGTAAAACACAAAGACAAACAACACGCCAAACGCGCCGTAATCGGCGTGAATGAGCAGCGCGGCGCCGGCGGCGGCCAGAATGGACAGCAACGCCGGAAGCTTCTGATTCTTGTAGAGAAAGCGGTCGAACAGAGCGACGCCCAGCAGCGCGAGAAACAGCGTGAAATATACATTTTGGGATGAAAAATCAAAAGGGGTTCGCCCCGAGGATCCCATCAGATCAAACGGAACCTCCGATACGGCGGCGAAGATCAGCAGACGCCCGATGTATTTCCGGACGCTGCGCGTGTGAAACAAACCCTCGGCCAGCAGGAAGCAGAACAGCGGCATGGCCACCCGCCCGATGAGGCGGAAGGCCAGATACCACGGTTCGGGCATCAATCCGTGAAAGGCATAGCCGAGGTGGTCAATCAGCATGGTGATGACGGCGATGAGCTTCAGTGTCAGTCCGGACAAGTTATTCCTCCCAGAGCAGCTCGATGAGCTCATTGTCCAGCGTCAGGTGGGTATTGTCCTCGTAGTAGATGTCGACGCGGGTAAGCCGGATGTCGGTCGCGGTCTCCGGCCAGACGTCATACCACAGGTTTTCGGTCGGCTCGCCTGCGCCGGTGGGGGCGAAGGGGCCGGTGGGGTGCAGCAGCGCCAGCTCCTTGTCCGTGTTGCCCAGAGGCAGCACAATCTGCCCGTCGGCGTCGACCGCCTCCACGGCAAAGTAAATGTCACGGATGGTCTTGTCCGACTTGTTGCGCCAGAACACGGTGACGTCGAACTGACCCGTGGCCGCGCGTTCCCATGTGAGGCTTCGAACCGAGAGCACTTCATCGAACACCGTGTCGCGCAGAATTTGCCGCGCTGCTTCGGCTTTCGCTTGGGCATCGGCATCGGGTTCGGCCTCCGGGGAGGGCGAAGCCTCGGCGGGCGGCTCGTCGGTCTGCCAGCCCATTTTTTCCTGCATCAGCCGCTTGATTTCGAGCAGCTCGGACGTTTCGGGGTCATCCCGGTTATAGTTGTCAATTTTGTTTTTGAGCGCCGTCACGGCCAGCTCGTCCTTGATGTCGAGCGCGACAATGTCGGTTTTGATTTCCTCATAGCGGGGCAGCTTCTGCGCGCCTCGAATGATCGGGCCGGCGATCAGAATGACCACAACGACCAGCACCAATGTGATGCCGGTAATCAGAGTGCCCCGGGCGGTGGGCTTTCTCTTGTTGGACAATGGCGGGCGGCGGACGATATAGGTTTCCTGTGCCGCGCCGCAGTGGAAGCACAGTGCGCTCTCGTCCGGTATTTCCCGATCACACATACGACAAAGCATACGGTCGCCTCCATTCAAAATCAAAATACAGCGGTAAAACGCCCATCAGACAGCGAGAGAATCAGCATAGCCGCCTCTGCTCAGAGGCGCTCTACATTAGATAGTCATCCGCCAGCCGAAGGGGTCGGGCAGCCGACCCCACTGGAGGCCGGTCAGCGTGTCATACAGGCGCTGGGCGACCGGTCCGATGCCGCCGTCGGCCACCGTGACGTTCAAATCATCGCGCGCGAAGGAGCCGACCGGAGAGATGACGGCGGCGGTACCCGAACCGAAAGCTTCCGTTAAATGGCCGTTTTGCGCTGCGGCCACCAACTCGTCGATGTCGATGGGACGCTCGGCCACTGGCATATCCCAGCTTTTAAGCAATTGAATGACCGAGTCACGCGTGATGCCGGGCAGAATGGAACCCTGCAGCGGCGGCGTCACGACCGTGTCGTCGATTTTGAAGAAGATGTTCATGGTGCCCACCTCTTCAATGTATCGGCGCTCACGTCCGTCCAGCCAGAGCACCTGCGTAAAGCCCTTGTCCTGCGCCCGATGCTGGGCGCGGATGGTGGCGGCATAGTTGCCGCCGGTTTTGGCTTCGCCGATGCCGCCGCGCACGGCGCGCACATCCTCGGTCTCGACCAGGATGCTGACCGGATTCATGCCCTCGGGATAGTAGGCGCCGACCGGACTCAGAATGATAATGAACTGATAGGTGTGCGCCGCGCGAACGCCCAAATGGGCGTCGGTGGCGATGACAAACGGGCGGATATACAACGAGGTGCCGGGCAGGGTGGGAATCCAGTCCCTGTCGAGCGCGATGAGCTGCTTGAGCGCGTCGAGGAACAGCGTTTCGTCGATGGGCGTGATCTTCAGCCGCAAGTTGGAGCGGTTGAGGCGGCGGATGTTCTCCAGCGGCCGGAACAGGTAGCACTGCCCGTTGTCGCCGCGGTAGCACTTGAGCCCCTCAAAGGTCTCCTGGGCGTAGTGGAGCACCATGGCGGCCGGGTCGAGCGAGAGCGGGCCGTAGGGCACAATGCGCGGTGTGTGCCAGCCCTGTCCCTCGGTATAGTCGAGCACAAACATATGGTCGGTGAAATAGGAGCCGAAGCCCAGGCGGCTCATGTCGGGCTTGGTTTTGGGCGCCGTGGTTTTGGTGATGGTTATGGCGGACATAAACATTCCTCCTGTGTGTTGTATGGAAAGCGGCGCGGTGATAACCGGCCGCCTTTGATCTTCTGTGGCAAGGGGTCAACGCGCATCCAACCCGCCGGACAGGCGGCGCATGAGATCGGTGTAGAAAAGGGTGGCCGTCCCCAGCGCCTCGACGCGCACACGCTCGTCGGCGTTGTGGATGCGCAGACGCTCATCCCGTGTCAGAACAAAGGGGGAGAAGCGGTAGACATGAGAGGACAGCGCTTCATAGTGTCTGGCGTCGGCGTTGCGGGGCAGCAGCGCCGGAACGACGGGCAGCTCGCCGAACGTCGTCTGGATGCTGTCGGAAAGCTGTGTAAAAGGCTTGCCGCGATACCGGCTGATCCGGGACGGATTGACCGGCACATCGGTTTCCATATCAATGCCGAGATCGCCGGTGAGATCCCGGAGATAGGTGAGAATATTGTCGGGCGTTTCGCCGTGCAGAAGCCGGACGTTGACAATGGCGTCGGCCTTGGAGGGGTTGACGTTGTGCGCCACCCCGGCGCGCACGACCGTCACCGTCATGGTGCTGCGCACCATCGGCATCAGCTCGGGCTGCCGGGCGCAGTATTTGAGCAGCCGGCGGCGAAACAGCTTGGCGTTGGCGGTCAGGAACCGGGTTCGGAAGGAAAGCCAGGGCGCGAGCCCGGCAAAGGTGTCCAGAACGACCGGCAGCGCGTGCAGCCGGCGCGGCGCCATCTCCAGTCGGCAAATGGCCTCGGACAACCGTCCGGCCGCCGTTTCCTGAAAGGGCTGGTCGGGCCGCAGACCGCTTTCCCGGGCCCAGATGTGGACGTGACACAGTCCCTTTTCCGAGACGCCCACTGGCGCGGCGGGGATACCCAAAAAGTCGGGATCGAGTGAAAAGCCCTCGTCCAGCACCATCTCGAAATGGATATTCCGACGGGCAAACCAGGTGGCACAGGCCGAAGCGCCCTCTTCGCCGCCGGTCTCCTCGTCGTGACCAATGGCAAAATAGATGTCACGGTTGGGGGTGTAGCCGCGCGCGAGCAGTGCTTCGGCCGCGCCCAGCAGGCAGGTCAGGAGGTTTTTGCAATCCAGCGTACCCCGCCCCCAAACCTGTCCGCCGGAAATCAGTCCGTCAAAGGGCGGATGCGTCCACTTCTCGTCGGCCGGGGCAACATCCATATGGGCGCAGAACAACAGCGGGTTGCCGACCGAAACGGGGGCCGACCAGTGATAGATGAGACTGAATCCGCCGACCGTCTCCCGCGTCATCGTTTTGTGGACGAGCGGGAACAGCGTTCTCAAATCCTCGCGCAGCCGCACCCATTCGGAGCTGTTGGGGTTGCCCTCCCGGGAAACGGTCTGGCGCTTCACTAAGGTGGACAGACGGGACGCGGCCTGCCTGCTGACCTCGTCGGGAACCGTGCGCGGCGTGAGGCTCGCATGGCGGCGCGGCACGCGCGTCGCTCTGGCCAGCCCCCGCAGCAAAACAAGCAGGAGTATCACGGCCAAGCCCGCCAGAAAATAAACCCATCCGGACATACAACCCTCCTCAGACTTAAGTAACCACTGACTCATACGGCACGGCGCTTCGTCGGCCTTTTACGCCCTTGCTTTGTTGCAAAAACTTGAAAGGAACAAAGCATTCCTGCGTTTTTGCGCCTTGCCAGTGCGCAAAAATCCTCGACGAATCACCACGCCTTAATGAATCATCGGTTACTTTGAAAGAACAAAACGGGGGAGGGGATCAGGTCAAACTTCGACTCGTTAAACCCCTCGTCGTATCCCCGTCCTTTTTCCCGAACCGCATGGAGCCTGGCCGCCGCAGCGGGCAGGTTCTTGCTCCATCGATTTGGGAAAAAATATTGGGATCAATGTTTAGGGGGATTCACTTCCCCTAAACATTACCTCGCGAGATCCGCAGAGCGAGATCCCTCAATTTTGAAAAACACCTTTTTCAAAATTTCTAGTGGCAATGCTCGCAGTCGGCGTTGCAGCCGATGATCGGCGTGGGGTCGATGCCCTGCCGCTTGTAGTAGTCGGCAATGGCCGATTTAATGGCCTCTTCGGCCAGCACGCTGCAGTGCATCTTGACCGGCGGCAGACCATCCAGCGCTTCGGCCACAGCCTTGTTGGTCAGCGCGAGCGCCTCTTCAATCGTTTTGCCCTTGACAAGCTCGGTGGCCATCGATGAGGTGGCGACCGCCGCGCCGCAGCCGAAGGTCTTGAACTTGACGTCGGTGATGACGTCGTCCTCAATTTTCAGCATCATTTTCATAATGTCGCCGCACTTGGGATTGCCCACCTGCCCCACGGCGTTGGCGTCGGCCAGCTCGCCGACATTGCGCGGGTTGGAGAAATGGTCCATGACTTTATCCGAATACATCATAATTCTTACCTCTTTATTCTAGTTCTGACGGGTACGTTTCAATCCGAAGAGGATTTTACCCCTGAAACGCGATCGGTTCCTGCTTGCTTTCGTCCCACAGCGGCGACATACTCCGCTTCTGCGCCACCACACGCTTGACCGTCTCGACCAGATAGTCGATCTCCTCGGACGTGTTGTTCGCGTTGAGCGTGAAGCGCAGTGAGCCGTGCGCCACCTCGTGCGTCAGCCCGATGGCAAGCAGCACATGCGACGGGTCAAGCGAACCGGACGAGCAGGCCGAGCCGGAGGAAGCGCAAATACCGGCGAAGTCGAGCCCCAATACAAGCGACTCGCCCTCGACGCAGTTGAATACATAGGAGACATGCCCCGGAAGCCGGTTTTCAAGCGGCCCGGTACGCTTGGCATAGGGAATGTCGGAAAGACCGGCCCACAGGCGGTCGGTGAGAGCTTTCAGGGTGGCCGTGTCGGCCTCGAGCGTATCCTGTGCCCGCCGGAGCGCGGCGGCCAGACCGACAGCGCCCGCGACGTTTTCGGTGCCCGAGCGTCCGCCGCGCTCATGGCCTCCGCCGGTCAGCAGCGGCGGCAAACGAACGCCCTTGCGGATGAACAGCACGCCGACGCCCTTGGGTCCGCCGAATTTGTGGCCCGAGAGCGACAGCATGTCCACCGGCAAAGCGGACAGATCGATCGGGATATGCCCGGCCGCCTGCACCGCGTCGGTGTGCATCAGGATGCCGCGTTGTCGAACCAGCGTGCCGATTTCGGCGACGGGCTGAATGGTTCCGATTTCATTGTTGCCCAACATCACCGAAACCAAAATGGTGTCGGGGCGCAGCGACTTTTCCACATCGACCACCGACACCAAACCCTCGCTGTCGACCGGCAGCGCCGTGTAGTCATAGCCTTGCTTGGCCAGTGCCCGCGCCGTTTCCAGAATGGCGGGGTGCTCAATGGCCGTGGTCAGCATGTGTTTTCCTTTGGTTTTCCGGAATTCAACGCCGCCGCGCAGCGCCCAGTTGTCAGACTCGGTGCCGCCCGAGGTGAAGAAGATTTCGTCCGGTTTGGCGTGCAGGGTTTCGGCGACGGCCGCGCGTGCCTCGTCCAGCGCCCGGCGGGCGTCCCGCGCCACACCGTAGATGGAAGAGGGGTTTCCATATCCGTCCTTAAGGATCGGGAGCATGGCGTCATAGGCTTCGGGGCGAAGCGGCATGGTGGCCGCATTGTCGGCATATACAAACATCATGTGTCACTCCTTGTCAATGAAAGCGTATGGTTGAACCTCTATCCTCAGCAGGACGGCAGCCGCGCATCGTCCTGATACTCAAATATATCTCTCAAAGGGGTCGAATGTCAAGGCAAACCGGGGCCGTGCGGGGTCTGAGTTTTAAAACTCCGGGTGGGACCTGCATTATGGCGTCGCAAAAAAGCGTGTCCCCGCCCGATTCTTCTTGACACCGATCCGCGCCTATGCTATACTTTTTTCAATTCCAATAAACGCAATGACAGAGACGGTCTGTGATTTCCCTTTGTCCAGAGAGTCGGCGGTTGGTGTGAGCCGAACAAAGCGTCACAAGGCCCATCCCTCTTGAGCGGGTTTCCCGAAAGCGCCTGGTTTTCCGGCGTCCGGTAGGGGAGCACGGCAGGCACCGTGATCGGCCAGGGGCTTGTTGGAGCCCTGTGAGTGGGTTCGCTTGCGAACCAATTTGGGTGGTACCGCGCGACCGAGGTTGCGTCCCGAAGATGTTTTCGGGGCGTTTTTTGTTGCGTCGGGATCCTTTGGGACACACTAGCAGCACGATCCGAAAACAAGGCCTACACCGCGCCGGGATGATAGGGTGCGGCAAAACAACCACCGGCGAAAGCCGGAATACAAGGAGGGTTTCCCCATGACCGAGCAATTGCAGGACATTGGAAGACGTTTGGCCGCCCTGCGCCAGATTGAGGGCTACTCGATTGCGGCGTTTGCCGAAAAGATGGGGGTCAGCGCCGACGATCTCACCGCCTATGAGGCGGGCCAGCGCGATTTTTCCTTCAGCTTCCTCTACACAGCCGCCGGACTTCTGGGTGTGGATGTGATGGACATCCTGAGCGGCGACAGTCCCAAGCTTTCGGGTTGCTGCCTGGTGCGCCGCGGTCAGGGCTTTGCCATCGACCGGCGCAAAAACTACAGCTACAAACACCTGGCCTATACCTTCAAAGGCAAGCTCAGCGAGCCGTTCATGGTCACGGTGGAGCCTACGTCGGAGGATAAGCCGCCCGAACAGCACGCGCACACCGGACAGGAATTTGATTACATGGTGGAAGGGCAGATGCGTTTTTACCTGGGCGATCTGTCATACGACCTCAACGAAGGCGACAGTGTTTACTACGATTCCGGCCTGCCCCACGCCATGCAGGCTCTGGGCAAGACGCCCGCCACCTTCCTGGCGGTCGTGATGAAAGGAGACGACGACGATGCCGCTGTATGAAACCTATGTCGGACGATCCCGGGATGATTTCGCCACCCTTCAGGATCTCCAACTCCATTATAAGCTGAATTGCCCCGATGATTTCAACTTTTCCTATGACTGCCTCGACAAGCTGGCCGTCGACACACCCGACGCGCGCGCTCTGCTGTGGGTTACACCCGACGGACAGGAACGCACGTTCACCTATGCCGAGATGCGCCGCCTGACCGACAAAGCCGCGCACTTCTTTGCCAAGCACGGCATTGTCAAGGGCGACCGCGTCATGCTGGTGCTCAAGCGTCACTGGCAGTTCTGGCCCTGCATTCTGGCACTGCACAAGGTGGGCGCCATCGTCGTCCCGGCCACACACCTGCTCACGTCCAAGGACTTTGTCTACCGCCTGAACGCCGCCGATATCAAAATGCTGGTGGTGACGCCCGATAACAACGTCACCGATCAGGTCGACGCGGCGCTGGCTGAATGTCCGGGCGTGCGGAAAAAAGCCGTCGCGGGCGGCAAGCAGGTTTCCGGCTGGCTCGACTTCGACGCCGAAATGGACGCCTGCCCCGACGAGTGGTCAGCGCCGCGCGTGAACGTCAAAACCGACATCATGCTGATGGCCTTTTCATCCGGCACGACCGGCTATCCCAAAATGGTGCAGCAGGACTTCAGCTATCCGCTGGGGCACATCCTCACCGGCTGCTTCTGGCAGCGTGTCGAGGAGGGCGGCCTGCACTTCACCATCTCGGATACCGGCTGGCTGAAATCGCTGTGGGGCAAGCTCTATGGCCAGTGGCTGGGCGGCAGCGCCGTTTTTGTCTACGACTTCGAGAAATTCTCCGCACCCGACATTCTGTCGAAGGTGGAAAAATACAAAATCACCACGTTCTGCGCGCCGCCCACCATGTACCGCTTCATGATCAAAGAGGATCTCACGAAGTACGACTTCTCGGCGCTCAAGCACTGCGTCACGGCGGGCGAGGCGCTTAACCCCGAGGTCTACAACGTCTGGAAGCGCCAGACCGGCCTGAAAATTTTTGAGGGCTTCGGTCAGTCCGAAACCACCATCTGCTGCTTCACCGTGGCGCCCTGGATGCTGCCGCGATTGGGCTCGATGGGCTATCCCTGTCCGGGCTACCGCATGATCGTGGTCGACGAAAACGGGCAGGAGGTGCCGGCCGGGACGGTCGGCGAGATCTGCATCCGCACCGACGAAGCGGGCGGCGGCAAGCCGATGGGTCTGTTCTCCGCCTATTTCAAGGACGACGAGGGGACCAAGCGCGTTTGGCACGACGACCTCTATCACACCGGCGACACGGCCTACCGCGACGAGATGGGCTTCCTGTGGTATGTCGGACGCACCGATGACGTCATCAAGTCCTCCGGTTACCGCATCGGCCCCTTTGAGGTCGAAAGCGCGCTGATGGAGCATCCGGCCGTTACTGAGTGCGCCGTCACCGGCGTGCCCGATCCCGAGCGCGGCTTTGCCGTCAAGGCCACCATCGTGCTGTCCAAGGGCTATGAGCCGAGCGACGAGCTGACAAAAGAGCTGCAAACCCACGTCAAGAAAGTCACCGCGCCGTATAAATATCCCCGTGTGGTCGCCTATGTCGACGCGCTGCCCAAAACCATCAGCGGCAAAATCCGGCGGGTGGAGATCCGCGAGCAGGACAAGGCGTAGGGGCAGAATTTCTCATACAACAGAGGGAGCAGGCAAACCGTCTGCTCCCTCTTCAGGGTGTAGGCAATGTCAACACCCTGAACGATTTGGCGGCCGTGCACGCCAAATCTGTCACTGCGGTGGGTGATTAAACGCGAAAGCGGGGGCGGCCGCCCCCCTTTCACACTATCCCCCCGCCTATTCTGTTTGCGAAACCCCTTTCGTCTAAAGCTGAAGAGGGAGCAGACAAACTGTCTGCTCCCTCTTCAGCTTTATTCATCGCCCTTTACGCCGGGCGCATGATACAGGAGCATTACGCCGCGCCGGTCACCAACTGGAACCGGTAGAGCATGGTGACCGCCTCGGCGCGCGTGGCTCTGCCCAGCGGGTCAAACGCGTTGTCGCCCTTGCCGTTGATGACGCCCGCCCGATAAAGGGCCTGAACCGCGTCGGCGGCATATCCGGAAATCCGGCCCTTGTCCGCAAATTCGGTGTAGCTCCTCACAGAGGGAAGCTTGACGCCCGCAAACGCCGCGTAACGGGACAGGATGACGGCCAGATCCTGCCGCGTGATGCTCTCATTTGGAACAAAACAGCCGTTTCCTTTGCCGGTCACGATGTTGTTTTGGTATGCCCATTTGATGGCGTCGGCGCTCCAATTCGGGCATGAGTCGCTAAACGGATAGGACAGGCTCTTTACATTGGGCTCGCCCTCCAGACGATACAGGATGGTGACGATCATAGCGCGGGACAGCGGGGTTTTGGGACTGAAAGCGGTCGCCGCGGTGCCGCTCACGATGCTGTTTTGATTGACATATTGAACGGCGTCATGGAACCAATCGCCCTCCGCCACGTCGGCAAACGGATTGACCCAGGCGTTCGGATCATAAACCGTGAAGTTCACGCGCTCGCTGTCAACGCCCCCAATGGCGTTATAGCAGAGGACATATACCGAATAGTGGCCCGTCTGCTCAAAGGACGCCGCGTATGTGGACTCTTCTCCGGTGTCGGGGGTGGAGACTCTTTTGCCGTCCTTGTCGATCCAAAGCATATAGCCGGTCGCGTTTGTGGCGCTGTAGTTGATGGTGACGTCCTCAGTTGTCTTATAGAGAGCGTTATCCCCTTTGTCGAGGCTGATGGTCGGATTGTCGGGTTTGGAATCGTAGACGGTAAAGGGGTAGCCCTGCCCGTTGCAGCAGTCTCCTTCGCCGTTGTCCGCGCTGACAATCAGCGTGTACTCGCCCGCGCTCATCGGAGGAACGGTGCAGGACGTGCTGACGCCCACACTGCGGGTGTAAACCTCACGGCCATCCTGCCAAATGGTAATCCGGTACTCGATCGCGTCCGGCGAAGCGTCCCACGAGAAAAACGGGCTCTCGGATGAGGCGTAGAGCTTTTGGTCACCTCGGACATTTTCCGGCGCCGCGGGAGAGGGCAGCTGAGATCCATCCAGCGCGGCCGGCGCGGAGCGCAGATACTTGAAGGTGGCCTTGAGCTTGGCCTTGGTGATGGTTCGATTCCACCGGATGATGCATTGTCCGTCGCTGTTGCAGTCCCCGTAAGTGACGGTATCCCCGTCGACGGCCGTGACAAAAATTGAATGGCCGTTATTGGTATAACGCACAATGTCGCCGGGCTTCAGCTTGTCGAGCGCCGTCGAATTAAAATATGTATACCAGCCGTTGGCATCGTTTCGCGGATTGTAACCGGTCGCATCATAGCCGCACTTCTCGGCGAATCCCATACACTGAATCGACAACCCCAAAAAGCTGTTGCATCCGCAGCCGCCGCCAAACCCGTGATCCTTGCTGCAGCCGTCGGCGTGATGGGTACAGGGCGACGAGGTGGTTTCGTCCGGTCTGTTGCCGCTCGACCCGATATGATTCCAATACCGCCCCGCCGGAAATTTCTCCTGGAGCTGACCCAGTGTCAGCCCGGCCGCGCCGGCGTTGAACGCAAAAAGCGGGACAATCATGATGACAACAAGGAAGACGCTCAGGACTCTCTTTTTCACTGTAAAACCTCCTGCTCTGGCCGAGCCCCGCTCTAGGTATCCGCCCACAAACACGCCGCGACATCACAGCGACCCTTTTGCGCCCCGACTGCAAAAACGTGTCAAACATCAAGCGCGTTCCTGCGTTTTCGGGCCTTGTCAGCGCGCCAAAATTCTCACTGCGCCGCCGTGTCGGATGATCCACCGGCACCCAAAGGCGAGTCTCTCATAATATTCATCGTAATTTCCACTCGGAATATTTAGTATAGCATGTATCACGCGTTTAAGGGAGTCTTTTTTACATAAAAATTCCTCCAACGGCGAAATCCGTTGGAGGCGTAGCGAAACAAAAAGTTATTTTTTCTCGCGCGCGGGAGAAAACTATCGGGCGTCCAGGGAAACCGCCGCTTCAGGGGAGCCAGACGGCGTTCTGGAGAGTGCAACGGTCTGCGCCAAAAGCGAGAAATCCCTGGTCAGCCTGTCCATACGCGAGACAAGCTTTTGCTGGCTCTCCTTGATGCTTCCCAGCACCTCGGACAGCGAGGGCAGTACGCGCTCCAGCAGAGCCGCGTCCTCGCCGACGGTCTGCACGGCCTCCCGCAATTCAGCGATTGCATTCGACTGCGCGTCGGCCATCCGCTCGGTTTTCAGCTGGCTCTGTTCGACACGCACATGATCATGCCCCAGCTGCACGATGTCCAGCTCCATACGAACCAGACCCTGCTTCAACTCCTGAAGCTCGATTAGCACTTGTTCCCATTCGCTGTTGCTCATGGTGCTCACTTCCTCGCCGTCAATATACCACGGGAGAAGCGGTTCGTCAATATAATACATTCCTTTGTCACGAATAGGTCAATGAGCTATCCCGACGATTTCCGTAAGTAGTTGTGGACTTAACCCAGTATGGCCGTCATACGCTATCTGTTTGGCAGCTCAAAACCAAATTTTTCGCTCAAAGCACGTATGTCTTTCCAATCTTTTTCCTTTGGTTCGTAGCAAGTTATGAATTTAAACATAAAATTTGGTTCGATACAGTTTACTTCATGTCCGTCAATTATACCGATTCCGGTTAGGGAACCGAATGGGAACTCAATGCCATATATGATTTTGCCGTTCCTATCATATTCAAAAGCATGTATATCAATAACTTGACCGGCTACATTCTCCATTACATACATATATTCTGATGAATCGGCTCGCTTTTCCTCTCTGTAGCCGTTGTTTTCAAGCAATTTGCGAAGCTTGGCGCTATCTTTGCGGTGAACGGCAATATCCAAATCAGCATGTTCGCGCGTTTGCTTACCTAGCAAAGCGTCGGTGCACCATCCACCGGCAATCCAAATGGCAATGCCGTTTTCTTTGAACCAGCTGTATAAATCCACGACTCTATCAGATGTCATTTTGGATTTTTTCTTCATCATAGCTTCTACCTCGCACAAAATACACTTGGGGCAACAACGCACAAATCCTCATGCACCGATCCGGTGAATCCGTTGTCCCCGCTCATCATCGGGTTTCTTGTTAAACACAAAGGTTTGTCGTAGAGATCGACTCGATGGGGAACAAATTCTCCAGCGGCTCGGCACACGTCGATTTGTGAATCATGACCTCAGTCCCGTCTGCCTTTTCCGATGAAAACGAACTCGACCCTTCCTTTTTGGGACAGGATCAAACTATATTATGGTAGCATAAACATGCCGTCTTTACAATCGACCCAACGCGCCGTCTCTGAGCCGTACGACCGGTTCGACATTTTGAGTGCCAGGATTTGCTCGAAGGGGAAACCCACTTTCGATTGCAGAGAGTCCATTTTTCGGCTGCTGATTTTTTACTCCGGGTGTGTCTGAACACCGTTGCGCTGTCCCCTCCAAGCGGGGCATCATTCTCACGATAATGAGAAAATCATAATAAAATTCTCTTGACAATATTGTGCGTCACACAGTATAATGAATCTGAGGTGAGAAGATGCCGGAGAATGAACCGCTTCAGAGCTGTATCACGGAACTGCGGCGCGGCAGCCTAACACTGGCTGTGCTGGGGTGCCTGAAGGAACCACGCTACGGCTACGCGCTGCTGCAAACTCTGCAGGAGATGGGCATCGACATGGAGACCAACACACTCTATCCGCTGCTGCGGCGGCTGGAAAATCAGGGGTTGCTCTCCAGCCGGTGGGACACGGGCGAAAGCCGCCCGCGCAAGTACTATTCGATCAGTGAAAAGGGAAACGGTGTCTACAGAGCCTTGCTGGCCGAGTGGCGCCGCATGCAGGAAAGTATGGAATCCATCATGGGAAAGGATGAGAGCGCATGGAGCAATGGATAGAGCGATACATCCGCGACGTCACGCGGCGTCTGCCTGAGAAAGAGCGTGAGGACATCGCGCGGGAGCTGAAGGCCAACATCTACGACATGCTGCCCGAGCAGCCGACCGAAGCCGACGTCAAGGCGGTGCTGCAGGAGCTGGGCGCACCGGGGGAGCTGGCCGAAAAATACCGGCAGAAGCCCCGGTACCTGATTTCCCCGGCCATGTTCGACGAATACCTGCGCGTGCTGAAATGGCTGCTGCCGTTGGTGGGCCTTATCTGTATGGGGGTTGGTCTGGCCCTGGGCGTCGTAGAGTGGGCTCAAGAGGACGGACGCGGCGCCATCAGTCTGATCGCCGAAATGATCTCAAAGGGCATTTCCACCGGCGTCTCCGGCGCGTTTTGGACGGCCGTGTGGGTCACCATCGGCTTTGTCGTTGCTGATCGCACAGGCAAGCTGAACCAAGAGGAAAAAGACTGGTCGGTGGAAAGCCTGCCCGAGCTTGAGCCCGAACAGGGCAGACACATTTCGCTGTCGGGCAGCATTGTCGAGCTGATGCTGACCCTGGTGTTCGGCGTGCTGGCCGCGCTGTGCTGCGCCGGGATATTTCCGCTGAATTTCGTGTACCAAAGCGCCGGAGAGCCGATCCCGGTGTTCGATCCCGCGTTTTTGCGCGCGGGGCTTCCGGTGGTCATTGTCATGATGGCCGTTGAGTTGGTCATCGCGCTGGTCAAGGTCCATACGCGGCGCTGGACGCCGCTCACCTGCGGCGTCTCGGTGGGCGGATCGCTGATCTCGATGGGCGCTATGCTCTATTGGACCAACGCGGCGCGCATTTTCAGCGAGCCCTTTATCAACTGGCTGGCCGACACGGATTGGGAAGGACACGAAAACCTGTGGCTCAGTCAAAACGGCGGCCATCTTCTCCCGATTGTCATCTCGGCCATCATTGTGATCTGTTCCCTGATCGGGATCGGCACGGCGTTGTACAAAACGCTCAAGCCGCGGTGGAACCCGAAGAGCCGAGGGGCGATGTGACGTTCTCCGCGATGAGAAAGTCACCAAAGAATCGCCAAAGAGAAACCCCTTCGATTGGGTTTCCCTCTGGACTCCTTTCCCTACGACCAAAGGGTTGCGACCCTTTGGATTCCCAAGAGGTCGGGGCGAGCGGAACCCGTGAATTCTTCCGGACGAGAAAACCTCAGCCCAAACACAAACCCTCCCCTGCGGCATAGCCGTGCGGGAGGGTTTCCGTTAGGCTGTTCCACAGACCCTAGACAAAAGTCACTGCCCTCGTATCCACGCCAATCCTCGTCCCTCTCCCCAAGTTGAATCAAGTCTATATCATAGCCGGCATCCATTCTTCCCGCATCCAGTATCGAAAGAGCAATATCAACAGGTGTCACGTTCCCTTGGGTGTGAGGCGCGACAGCGTGAGCTCTTCCGCTGTTGCGGCCGCTCTGACCGCCGTCCGGCTCGCCGCGATTGCCTCCGACGTTTCGGCCGTCGTACCAGCCGTCCGGCTTCGGACGGTGAGCAGGGTGTCCAGTGTGTCGCTGAACTGAATCAAGGCAGAAGCCAACAGCTCCAAATCCTCCGGGTCGGTCAGAGCGTCAGCCACCGCGATGGCCAACGCCGTTATGGACAGCACCAGTCCGTCGGAGCAACGCATACCATCACCTCACGCCGATTTCATCATCATCACCTCAGTATATGCGCGAAGCGCCATGGCGGCCAAACGGACAGCCGGCGCTCAAAAGTTTCTTTGATGGAATCTGCGGTTTCGCGCCACGATGCAAATGTGACGCGTCCGCTTAGCATAAAGGCGCAGGGGCTTTGCCTGGAGGAATAAGAGAACATCACGGCTGATTCACCATGCCGGTGAACAGCACCTGACAGCCGCCGTCGGCTGTGTTGCTGTACAAGACAAACACAAACGGCCGGTCACAGGTCATCTCAAACGGGTCGGTGGGCTCGGGCATGGCCGAACCGGGTGCCTGCACGACCGTCACCGCGGCGGCGGTCGTGCCCTTTTCGTCGACCTCAATGACCGCCTTGTGCGTTACCCCGGACACATACGCAGGCTGGTTGCCTTTGAGCAGCCTGGTCAGCGGGGCGGTGGCGCTGTTGAGCAGAGGTACGCCCATCGAGGCGAGCATGTTCTCCAGTTTAAGATTGCCGCTGTTGATGGAAAAGCGCGGCAGGCGAAGCGTCCCGGTCGCGTAGTCCGAGCCGGCTCGGATCTCCTCAAAGCGCTCTCCGGTCATCGAGGACAGCAAACCGGCCGCATCCCCGTCCCGGGGCAGCAATATGGTCAGGCTGTCGCCCGCCTTGAAGGACAGCGAGATGGCCTGAAGCTGTTCGTCCTCGTAGTAGACCTCGCTGGTGGAGGTGCGCGGCATGTAAAACGCGCGCGTGTCGCCGCCGGGCGCGTGGAATACCCCCTCCGCCGTTTCGTTCGGATCAAATTCCCAACTCCAGCGGTCGGAAAACGTGATCGCGTTGGCCAGCGCCACCACGGTATTGGGGTCAAACCTCTGCACCATTTCCGGGATCAGCCCGCCGGTGTTCTCGTTGCACCATTGGTTGGCCGCGTCCACAGCCTCCTGTGAGCTGAATTCTACCTGCATGGCCCGCCCGCTGAAGCTGTCGAAATAGGTCTGCGCGAAGTCGTGCTTGAGCGACACGTCCCGGCCGACAAAGACGGCGTTGGCCATGGTAATCGGTTCATGAAACGGGATGTCGGTCTCCACCGACATCTGCTTTTCGCGCTGCTTGGTCAGGCTGTAGCGCATACGAATGGCGGCCAGGTTCACGTCGGTGTCGCTCAGACCGGGCATGCCAAGCGACTCCAAAAGGGTGCCCTTGTACTGGTTGTCGGTGGAGCCGACCAGCGCCGCCAGTGAAATCCAGACCGAAAACGGAGAGCAGACAAGGTTTCCCTCTCCGGCCTGCTCGGCCAGCAAAGCGCTCAAACGGAAGGCGAAGTTGTTCGCGCCCGCGGACGCCGCCGCTGTTTTTTCCTCGTTCCGGCCAAAGGAGGGGTCCGGAAAGCCGTTGTCCGACACCGGAACGACAGCCAGAACGGCGCTTTCATATGTATCCGTTCCCGCCGGGGCGTCCGAGCAGCCGAGCAGAGCGGCGCAGAGCAAAAGGCAGAGGCAGGACAGCGCGGCTTTCTTGATGTTCATCGGGGGTCACCGGCCCTTCCGTTATTGAGATTTTTCACAATGAAATGATTACGGGAAAAAGAATGTGCACAGATACGGCGCGTTCTTCACGGGACATCCGCCGCAACGCCTGTTGTGTGATCGGCGTCTATCCAGTAAACCGGCGAGACGGCCGCAACATTACACTTAGCCTCTTACCGCCGAATTTTTCCGGCGGTAAGAGGCTTTGGCCGTATGCTTTTTTATACATATATGTTGATTCGCAAGAGATCGGTTTGCGCCCAATAATAACGCGTCCAGCGGAAACCAACCGCACGAGGCATCACAATGTAGGGAGTAGGACTGGAACCGGGCATGAGTTGCCCGAAACCCTTTGGTCTCACCGATTCGAGGGTAGTGCATCAACCGGCAAAGCCCGGATGACAGCGTTTACACAGGACGGTTTGAGCGAAAAGCAAACCCCGCGGCCCCAAATGATTCTTTGGTTCCTTTCTCATCGTCAGGAGAAAGGAACGTTCTCCGGGGGACCAATTCCACGGGGCGCCCAGGTGTGCGGCTCCTACGCACGGCGCGTGAAGAAAGTCACGCCCTCCGTTCGCCTCAGGGATAGATACGATATCATAGAAGCACGTTGCAATCAACACAATGCGATTACCTAGCGCGCCGGTTCCACCAGACGAGTGTACACTCTTGCCGTCAATCGGTAGACAAACAGGTAGAACAGCGCGAACACCAGCAGCGACAGAACGGTGGCGACCACGAAAACGCTCACGTTGGTGAGTTCGAGTACTCTGAGTACCCGGGAGACAGCCGGAAAGGCAAAGACAATGTGAAGCGCGGCCGCGGCCAGGGGCAGGAAAAACATGGTCAGCATCTGCGAATGGATAGAGCGCTTGGCCTCGCGCCGGCTCAGTCCGACCTTGCGCATGATGGCGTAGCGCGTCTGATCGTCGTATCCCTCCGAGATCTGCTTATAGTAGATGATGAGCACGGTGGCCATCAAAAACACCAGGCCGAGGAACAGACCCAGGAAAAACAGACCGCCATACAGCCTCACATAGCTGGCTCGGCTCTCGGCCCGGGAATTCCACGTGTAAACAGGGGCTTCCGCGTCCAGTAGCGCGCGGAGCGCGGCTTGACCGGCCTCGATCTGAAGCGCGTCGCCGACGTCCATGTCGAAGCCGATGTGTCGGGCAATGACCGAATTGATGGGCAGTTGCTGTGAGGTCATCGTGTTCTGCAGGGCTTCCAGAGCGGCCATGTCCGGCACCACGAGGACGCACACCGGGTCAAACACGGTGCCGTAGGAACGAGTGGGATCGAAGGGTGTGAACCCCTCCGCCGGGATTCGGAGTTGAAAGCTGGCGCCGCAAAGTGTCAGGGTCGACCGGATATCGGCCTTCTTCTCGGGAATCCACAGAGCCTTACCGTCGGACAGCGTGACAGGGGCAGAGACGTTGGCGTTGTAGTCCTCCAGCGGGAGGATAAACAGCTTGACCATGTCGCCGCCGGAACGGTACGACCCGTCCATGATCAATTCGTCTCCGTCAAACCGCCCAAAAAGCGACATGGCGCGGTAGGACAGCCAATCGCGTGGGGTGAGCCCGCCGTCCTCCAGCGAGGCGCGAAGGGTTTGCTCCGCCGCCTGGTCCCCGTTCTCATCGTTCGGCATCAGGCTGATGTGAAGATCCCGAACGCACTGAGCATCCAGCGTGTCCTCCATCCCGAAATACAGTGAGACGGTGGAGGAGAACATGACCAGCACCATGGTAGCCAGAACACAGATGGTGGCCAGACCGGCCGCGTTTTGCTTCATGCGGTAAATCATGCCCGACACCGAGATGAAATGGTTGGGCTTGTAATAATACTTCTTGTTACGCCGCAGAAGCTTGAGCAGGGCGATGCCGCCCGCCGTGAACAATAGATAGGTGCCGATGATGACCAGAACAACGGCCACGAAGAACAGCGACAGCGCTCTGATTGGATCTTCGGTGGCCACCGAGATCCAGTACCCGGCGCCCAGTGACAGTAATCCAAGCAAAGCCATGAGCCACCGGGCCTTCGGCTCGCGCTCGCCGACCGCGCCGCCGTGAAGCAATTCAATGGGGCGGGCCCGGCCGACCTGCCACAGCGAGGACAGGAGCAGCAGCAGGAAGATGCCGAAAAAGAGAATCAGCGTCGCCTCCATCGAGGGCAGCGAAACCGAAAAGCCGAAACGGATGTCAAAGCGCATCAGCGACAGCAAAAGCAGGTGTACCAGCTTGTAGAGCAGCAGCCCCAGCCCCAGCCCCAGCACCATTGACAGCACGAAGATGTACAGGTTTTCCAGCGCGATGACGCGGGCGATGTGCCGCTTTTCCAGCCCCAGCACGCTCATCAGTCCGAATTCCTTCTTCCGGCGTTTCATCAGACAGC
>JAVBPF010000012.1:0-6913 GCA_031549735.1 Oscillospiraceae bacterium | reverse complement strand
ACAACGCCTCATACACCTTGACACTCACCGCCGCGAACTCGGCGCGGGTGATGGGTTTCGTGAGATCCTGATCGTATAAATCGTCGGGGATCAGGCCAAGCTCATCCGCTTTTTCAAGCTCGTCTGTCGCCCAGTCGGAGGCCTGGAGGTTCAAAAAGTCGAAATTGGTCCTGATGTACATATTGGATTGATTGAGATGCCGCTCCATATAAAACATATCAAAGCTGACGATGTCCCCGACTTTTATCCCCAAATCATCCGCAATTTCCGCCAAAAGTATTGTTTGTTCGGCCGCTCCGTGCACGCCGCCGAGATCAATGACCAACTTGTTGTTGAGGTACACCCAGACATCGTCGTCGCCCGAGAACTCGAAGGTGGCGCCCTGCACATACTTGAATTTCGTGTGTATTTCCACGGAGAAATGATAATTGTGCTCGTTTTCCTCGTTTCCGAAAAGCTCGTCGTCAATGGGAAAGAAACCGGCCTGGTGATCTCCGTTCGCGTCTCTCGACGAATCGATGGCGTAATACCCGTTGCCCTCGGGAAGCATCGTGAGCGTCTTTTCCGCCTTCATGTTGACACCGGTCACATCGTTGAAAAACGCGTTCAGCATCCCCTGCGTTACATCCTGACCGAACATATCCTTCCATGTTTGCAGGTTGTACATCGGCTTCTTGTCCGAACCAAGCGTGTTCGCGACAAGGCCGTGGCCAGAGTTGATTTCTCCTTCAAAAAGCAATCCGTCTTGCTTGAAATCCCGAACTGTGATGTTCAGGGTAACGTTGTCCGCCGCCACTGCAGTGATCGGGAACAGGGCCAGAGCCATGGCGAGCACCACCAGGATAGCCGTTATTTTTCTTTTCATTTTACTTATCTCCCTATAGTTTGTTTCCACACCCGCCGCAGAATTTGGTGCCGGGCGGATTCTCGAAGCCGCAGGCGGCACATGTCCCACGCGGCTCGACCGCCGCTTGGAGATTCTGGCCGCAGTTGTTGCAGAAGCGGACGGTTTGGGCATTTTTCTCCCCGCACTTCGGACAGGTCTTCAAGTCCATTGCGGCCCCGCAATTGTTGCAGAACTTACCCGATCCGGCCGGCTTGCCGCAGGCCGGGCACATGGTGGTCTTCTGCTCAATCGCTCCCTGCCAAACCGTGGCCGATTGCCCGGCCGTATCGATGTTGCGCTTCATCGCAGCGGCGTGCGCCTGCGCGACGTACACCTCCTGACGGGGCGCGCACGCGGTGCAGAGACCCGCGTCCTCATTGAGGCAGTGGTCACAGACGTACTTGTTGCAATTGGGGCAGCGGTGGAAATGCTGTTTGGCTTCATTCTGCGCCCGTTCAAACGCCTGCTCATGTTCCTTTTGCCATTCGGGCGACTGCCCCTCAAATCGTTCCGACAGAATATGACTCCCGCGCTCGGCGGTATAGCTGAGATCCCGCGCCCGGCCGCCCAAGAGACTGCCGGCCAATCCAATGCCCTGCCCGATCAGACGGCTGCCTTTCTTCTTTTTGTAGGTGGCCGACTCGATGAAGCTGGACTTGTAGCCGTCGTTGCAGACATCGCAGTAAAAAGTAAACTGAAACCCGGCGTCTGTGCTGTTGTCCTGATAGTTCCGTGTAAACGCCTGAAGCACACTACCACGCTCCCTTCTTCATTCTCTCAATCTGCTTCTGCATATTCTTGAGCGGTTTGCCGCAGACAGTGCATTTGGCATTCTCAAAAAATTGCAAGTGCCCGCAACGTTTGTTCTCGCAGCGGATCATAAGCGGTTGTCCGCACGTATCACAGCGTTCACTGCCGGCAAAAGTCTGTCCGCTGCAGACGGGGCAAACAGTGATGAGCGACCGGCCGCACCCAGCGCAAACCGCGTCGCCGCGCGCAATGTCTTTGAGGCAGTTGGGACAATGATACCCGAACGGGCTACGGCTGGCGCAGTGCGGGCAGAGCCGGCTGTCCCTCTCAATAAACGTCCCGCAATGAAAACAGGGCTGCTTGTATGTGGCCATAGCCGACCTCCTTATCTGCAACAGGCGAAGCCGCATCGCCCCGTCTGTGCTGATGCACTATTTGTCTTTGAACAACGGGATCTTGTCCAGGAAGGGCGGCGCCTTGAACTTGCCCTGACTCGCGCTGACAATGCCCATGATGGCCAAGACCGCCACGGGAATGCTGACCAGCCACAGCAAAAGGCTCAAAACCCACGGAGTGGAGGTCACTTCAACCGGAATGCCAAGTATATACTCCGTGTGGGGGATTTGGATGAAACTGAAGATGATGTTGAGCAGAACAAGCGCCATCTCCGCGATAAACACCTTCATGCCTTCTCTGGCGTGAAAACGGGCAAATCTCGAGTTGGGCGCGGCAAACCAAGGAATCGGAGCCAATATGTACGCCAGCACCCCCATTATCTTGTTGTCCTGCACGTCTCTTTGCGCCTCGGTCAGGGGCGAGCCGTTCGGCGCATAGCCCGAACCGGGCTGTTGTCCCCCTCCGGCAGGATGCCGGGTTCCGGGCGCCGACCCGTTCCCTCTTCCGCACGCGGGGCAGACGGCGACGCCGTCCATGGCTTGGGTACCGCAACTTTCGCAAATAGCCATCGTTTTTTCTCCTTCCCAATTCAAACCTCAGTGGTCAAAATTGTCTAACAGATCACGCTCCGCTCTGCTGTGCGCCGCACTCACCGCAAAACCTTGTGCCGGGGGCCAATTCCACGCCGCAGGACGTGCAGTGCTTCGGGCCGGACGCCGCCAGCGGACTGCCGCATTCCTGACAAAATTTGATGCCTTCCTCATTCTTGTGCCCACACTGGGAACACCGTCCCTTGGCGTCCTCGACGGCCTTGGCGGCGTTAGCCGCTTCCTGCGCCGATTTCGCCTCGTTCAACGCCGCCTGAGCTGTGGCCATGTTCTGTTGAATGAGCTGCAATCTCGCGTGCTGCGGCCACGCGGACGGGTCGCGCTCATAGGCCTGACGCCCGATTTCCAGCAAAATGTCACTCTCCTGCGTCTGCAAATCGGACAGGTCACTTTGCGCGTTCAACAGCTTGCCCTCCGGCGTATCCTTCGGGACAACACTCTTGGCAAGGCCACCGAGAATCCCACCCAATCCGCCCAGTCCCCCGAACAAATCGTTCGCCATGTTCCCAATCCTCCTTCATATTCTTCATGACACGCTCAATTGTTTCGCGACCGAGCTTTTCTCTCACCGACCGCTCCCATCGGATCGAACGGGTCAAGCGCACACTCGGTACACAACATTTCGTCCATGTTGTAATGCTCATCGCATACCCACCGGCCGCACCGCGCGCAGTGGTTAAAGCAGAGTCTGGCCTGCGTCTTGGCGATTTCTCGCGCCATGTCTTCCGACTGTGAGCGTATCCATCCTGTGGTATGGCTGGCGTCGCAGTACGCGCAGAAAAAGCGAAATCGATAGCCGTCCTCCTCATTGACCTCAATACATTTGGCGGTAAAGTCGACTCTCACGCATCATCCCCTTCTTTCGTTGCCTAAGATGAGTATGGGTTGTACCGGTCAAAGACGATAAAGCGTCACGGCGACGCTTGACTGCATGTGTGTCGGTTATTATAATTGTGTTGGATCGTCAAAAAACGACATCCGCGCTTCAAGTGACAATCGCATCCTATCGGAAAGCATCCGTGATGTAATCACCCCAGGGGTGATTTTGGAGGAATTTCGGTCAGAATTCATCTCTTGCGTTTTAAGGACGGGGCACAGTCCGGCGTTCGAGCCGTTAAGATGAGGTACGGAGGAAAAAACATGAAAAGAACACTGGCTTTGCTTTTGGCCGTCAGCGTGATGGCCGCACTCCTGTCGGGTTGCGCCGCTCAGGACAAGCTCGACCCCAAGAGCCCGGTAACCCTGACCATGTGGCACGTCTTTGGAAGCCAAACCGAATCCCCGATGAACGACATGGTGGATGAATTTAACAACTCAGTCGGTCGGGAAAAGGGCATTGTCATCAATGTGACCTCGGTCTCCAATTCAAGCGACATCCACGACGCGCTGCTGGCGGCCGCCGCCGGGGATGCGGGCGCGGGCTTCTTGCCGGATCTCTTTTTCTGTTACCCTGAAACCGCCAAAAGCATCGGCGCCGAAAAGCTGGTCGCCTGGGGCGATCTGTTCTCCCAACAAGAGCTCGACGAATATGTCCCCGCCTTTTTGGAGGAGGGGACGGCAGATGGCAAGCTGTTGGTGTTTCCGGTGGCCAAATCGTCGGAGGCGCTGTTTGTCAACACCACCATCTTTGATCGCTTCGCGGCCGACACCGGCGCTCGGTACGAGGATCTGGCCACTTGGGAGGGCGTTATCGAGACCGGCGCGAAATATACCGAGTGGTCGGACGGAAAAACCTTCTGGATGCACGACGAACTGCTGAACTTCTGCCAAATCAACACAACAGCCTTGGGTGGCCAGGCGTTCAACGGGGCGTCGCTCAACTTCGCCGATCCCGTTTTCAAAGAGCAGTGGGACGCGGTGGCCGAAGCCGCAATTTTGGGGCAGCTCCGAGTCGAGGACAACTATGAGACCGTCTGCATGATGACCGGCGACATTGTGGCTGGCGTCGGTTCCACCGCCAGCATCCTCTACTTTCAGGACACCGTCACCTATCCGGACAACACCAGCGAGCCGCTTGCTCTGAAAGCGCTTCCTTGCCCGGTGACAAAGAATGGCGTGAAAATGGCCATACAGCAAGGCACGGGCCTCTGCGCCGTGAAGGGCGACGCCAAAAAGGAAGCGGCGGCGCTGGCCTTTGCCAAGTGGATTACCTCGGGCGAGGTCAATTTGCGCTTCGTCACACAGTCCGGTTATATGCCGGTGAAAAACGACGCGTTTGCCGCCATTGAAGACTTTGCGTTTGAGAGCGACGCCTACCGCAGCCTGTATCTGTCGATCAAGACCATGCGGGACGACTACCGATTCTATCTGCCGCCCGTGGTGGACGGCTACTACGACATCCTGTGGGGATTCTTCGACGCCTCCATCACCGCCCTGACCGACAGCCGCGCCCGATACCTGAATGGCGAGGAGACGGCTGAGCAGCTTTTGACCGATAGCTATACGCAATTGCAGCAGCAGATGCTGTCCTAAAAAAATGCCATCCCATAAAGGAGGTCGTCGTCGATTGCGTATCAAACGGCTTTTGAAAGCAACGGCTCAGCTGCCGCATACGGCCAGCGGTACTTTGCATCGGCGCTTGCTCCTGTTTACTTTCATCTTGATCCTGTTGCTGGGCGCCGTCACCATGGGCGGTATCGTACTGTTCGGCCGTGTCTCCGACATTGAAAAAACTACCGGAGAAAAGCTGGATATCCAGCTTTCGGTGTATGAGCAGGACATCGCCGAATATTTTGATCACGTGGCCGCCCGCGGCATTGAACTGTCCGCGAACCTTTCCGCCGAGCTGGAGAACTATCTTTCCGAAAAGGGCATTGCCTTTCACCAACTGAGCGGTCAATCGGAAGTCATTGTCGGGCTACAGGAAGCGCTGTTGGATCCCTTGCGTCGCGCCATGGCGCTGACCGACTGCTCGGGGGTGTACTGCCTGCTGGACGCGACGGTCAATTCCACCCTGCCGAACGCAGAAAACTCAAAATGCGGGGTGTATCTCAAAATCGCCAACCTGAATATGCGCAGACCGACGAACCCGAAACTGCTTCTCTTTCGTGGTTCACCGGGCAGCCGGGATCAGCACCGTCTGGAGTATCACAACATGTGGTCCTTGGAGTTTCGGTTGGAACGCTTCCCCTTCTATGAAACGATGCAATCCCATGCCAATCGCGATTTGAATCAGTGTTACCTGTTTACCAACGCCTTCCCTCTGCCCGGGACATGGGAGAATGTCATGCTTCTCTGTGTCCCGATTCTGAGCAGCGACGGCGATTTTCTCGGCGTCTGCGGCTTCGAGATCAGCACTCTCTATTTCAAACTGTATCACGCGCAGAGCGGCGCCATTCCGCACATTACGGGGCTGTTGGCGCCCAAAACCGACGAGGGTTTGGACAGCACGGTCGGTCTGGAAAGCGGAGATAAACGCGGATACTTCGCCGATCTTTCGGGGTCCTTGACCGATGAGCCGGAGACCTTTTTTCGGGTATACCGTATGGCAGAGCGCCAGTTCATCGGCCAGGAGCAGCCTATCCGTCTTTCGCCGCTGGAATCGGAGCGCACCCTCTCCATTCTGATTCCCAAAGAGGATTTTGACGCGGAGGTCTCCGCCAATGCCAGAGAAAACATTGTCATCGTTCTGCTTTTGCTGTTGTCCGCCATTTTTGGAAGCGTGACCATGAGTCATCTGTACGTCAAGCCGATTGCTTCGGGATTGCGTCAGGTCATGAACCATGAAGCCGTGGCCGAGACCAACATTCGGGAAATCGACGACCTGTTTGCGTTCCTGTCCGAACAGGACGCGCTGCGGGAGTCTCCACGCGCCCAGCCCGACGGCAGATTGAATGACGAGCAACCGGCGCCGGAGTTGTCGGCGGCCTTTGCGGACTTTAAGCGAAATGTCGGTACGCTTTCACGCTCGGAGCGAAAGGTGTTTGACCTTTACACAGAGGGGCTGACCGCACAGCAGATCGCCACCGAGCTGAACATCTCCATGAATACGGTCAAAACGCACAATCGGCATATCTATGAGAAATTGTACGTGACCTCCTACAAGGAAATGCTTGTCTACGTCAACTTGATGAAGAGCGGCGAGCCGAGCGTGGTTTGACCTCCGGTATCCAAAGACCACGGCGTTGCCGTCGATCGAAATCCCCCCCCCGCGGGCAGACAAAAGGGGTGGGCGCGCTGGCCAGCCCCGCCCCCCACGAAAACAAAGCAGTTTAACCAGCAGACCGGCCGGGGGGACAAAAAAAGAGGTGTTTTACGAAAACAACGGGGCGGA
>JAVBPF010000034.1:0-10374 GCA_031549735.1 Oscillospiraceae bacterium | reverse complement strand
CCCGCCCGCCTCAGCGATTACGTCGGCGCAGAGCGTCGCCACGTCAACCACGGTTGGAATCCCCACCGCGATGACCGGCACGCCCATGGTCTCCCGGTTGAGCGCCGCGCGCTCGTTGCCCACGCCCGACCCGGGTACGATGCCGGTATCGGCCAGCTGGATGGTGGCGCACAGCCGCGACAGTTTGCGCGACGCCAACGCGTCAACCATGATGATGACGTCGGGGTTGAGTTTTTCAATAACGCCCCGGATGATGTCGGCGCTCTCCATGCCGGTCGTGCCCAGCACCCCCGGTGCCAGGGCCGCCACCCGTGTCAGCGAGCCAAACAGGTCAGGCATGCGGTCTACCAGATGCCGGGTGACCATGATATGCTCGACCGACAACGGGCCGATGGCGTCGGGCGTAATGTCCCGGTTGCCCAGTCCCACGACCAGTACATTCTGCGGATTGGGCGGCAGCAACGACTGAAGCTCCGAGACCACTGCCGAAACGGTGCGGGAAAACACGGCGCTCTCCCCGCGCGACAGTCCACTCACCTCCACCGTGACATACTGCCCCACCGGCTTGCCCAGCGCCTGCACCCCTTGCTCGTCAAGAATTTTCACATGCGTGACCGAGCAGCCCTCCCGGCTGTATTCCCGAGCCTCGACACCCGACAACCGTGTCTCCTCGGCCGCGCTCTCACGCCATATTTCCTGGGCCTCCACCGCCAGGTCGGTACGTTTTTCCCACATACGCGCCACTCCCTTTCCAGATAGCTCTAGTATGGGAAAAAGAGGGGAAATTATGCGGGGGGGGGGCGCATAACGCAATGCAACTGTAAATCTGTCACCGCATAGGGACATGGAGCTTACACGGGCACCGGCGCCGAACAATCCTTTGACCTACTGGAACGATGACTGTGTGACAACCGGCCAAGCCCGGATGAAAGCGTCTGCTTATCGGTTGTATGTGTGCAAAGCCGGCTCGGTCCCCCAAGGCGATTCTTTGGTTACTTTCTCATCGCAAGGAGAAAGTAACGTCCTCCGTCGTCCAATAAAAAAACCACGTGTGGGCCGCCCAGTGTGCCGCCGCTACAGGGGGGGACGGGTCCGCGAAATGCAAAAGGACCCGCGGGTCGATGTAGGCATCGACCCCTCCACAATGACGCTATGAGCTTCCCATGGGGAAATAATGAGTATTCTCACAAAAATCTTACATCATTCTGCTGATCTCCCGCCTGAGCCGCAGAATAATCTTCTTTTCCAGCCGCGATATGTACGACTGGCTGATGCCCATCATATCGGCCACTTCCTTTTGGGTCAGCTCGCTCTGTCCGTCAAGCCCGAACCGCATGCTGATGATATCGCGGTCGCGGTCGCCCAGCCGGTCGAGCGCGTGCGTCAGAAGCGTCCGATCCACGTCCTCCTCCAGCGGACGCACCACCGCGTCCGGCTCGGTGCCCAGAATGTCGGACAACAGCAGCTCGTTGCCGTCCCAATCGGTATTGAGCGGCTCGTCGAAAGAAATCTCGCTGCGCCGACCGGAGACTTTGCGCAAATGCATCAGGATTTCGTTCTCAATGCACCGCGAGGCATAGGTGGCCAGCTTGATGTTTTTATTCGGGTTGAACGAATTGATGGCCTTGATCAGACCAATGGTCCCGATCGAAATGAGATCCTCCACCTGAATGCCGGTATTGTCGAACCGCCGTGCGATATAGACGACAAGGCGCAGGTTGTGCTCAATGAGCACCCGCTTGACGTCGGGATGTCCCTCGCGCAGCCGATCCATCCAGAACAGCTCTTCCTCACGTGTCAGCGGCGCGGGCAGGGTTTCGCTGCCGCCAATGTACAGCACCTTCCCGGCACGGCGGCGATGCAGCCACTCCCGCAGTTTGGCCCACCATATTTTCAAACCGACACTTCGGTTGTTGTCTTCCTTCAACTCGATCTCCCTTTCACCGCGATATAAACCATGCTTAACAGTTTTGCAGAATCAGCCTCAAACGACCTCGTTTCCCTCGTCTTTTTGCCAAAATCGCGCGACGCCTGACCGCCGCAGCGGACGGGTTCTTGCTCCGCCGATTTTTGCAAAAGCAATGGGAATCTATGTTTTCGGGAATTCATTTCTCGAAAACATTTCTTTGCGAGACCCGCAGGTCGAGGGCCTCTTATTCGGAAAACAGCGTCTTCCGAATAACTATACGCCCACGATGGCCGAAAAGGCCGCGCCGTCGCTCAGCGGCTCGGGCGACAGGGCGGTCAGCAGCCGCTTTTGTACCTTGTCCGCCACCGCAACATAATCGGGCCGGTAGGTAAGCAAAAAACCGGCGGCGGTTCCGACCGCCCGATAAGGCACCAGCCGGAACCGTGCGCCCATGCCGATTTCGTGTAGCTGGGACAAAAGCGCCGTCGGATCGCGCAGCGCGCGCCGGTCAATCAGCGACCGGCAGGCCGGCGGCCAAAGCGAACAGAGCTTCTCCGGCTCCACAATCATCACCGGCGCGCCGGTCAGCGGGTCGGTCAGTGTGTTACCCGAGTCCAGCAGGGCGGAAAACCGAACCGTCCGCCCCTCTGAGACAACTTCCACCGCGGCGACGTCGTGACTGAGCCCGCCATGGCGCGCCGACCGGCGAAACACCAGCGTCAGGATCAGGTAGCAGACGCCGAAGCCTAAAATCAGCGTGGGCATATGGATAGAGGTCATCGCCGCGCCGTTCCGCACGCCCATCTGTCCAGTCACGGCACCCAGCGCCATCACCGCGCCGCCGGTCGCGAACGACACGCCCAAAAACACCAGCGTGTACTTGACAAACCGACGCCAGGCGACACCGCCCGCCGCGATAAGCGACATCAAAAGCGCTACAATCCCTTTGCACAGCAGCGACATCAAAAAGTGGAACGGCGGCAGGAACACGACCACCGCGTACACCCCGCCCAACACGGCGCCCAGCAGCATCCGCCACCGCTTGACCGGCAAATCGCACAGCCGCGCCGACACCACAAGCAGCAGATAGTTGATGATCGCGTTGAGCGCAAACAGCGAATCTATGTAGACGGTTGTGACCATAGCCGTCCCCTTCCGTCCTGCGTCTGTAAAGTAAAAGCACTTCTCATACGAGCCCGTTCCGAACCGGCGTGTTTCTTGTCCCCGTGCGTTTGATTATATCGTTTGTCCGCGCTCGGAATATGCCGAAAACAGGAATTCCCAATCCGAGAAAAAAGGCCTTGACATTGACGCAACGTCAAGGTCTATACTGAGATAGGATCGGATAACCGGTCGGAAGAAAGGGCGAAATGAGGATGCCGCTCACCATACAAAAAGTGGCCACGCTGTCCGGCGTGACCCTGCGAACGCTCCGCCACTACGACAACATCGGCCTGCTTAAGCCCACCTCGCGCAGCGAAGCGGGCTACCGGCTCTATTCGGATGAGGATCTGACCCGCCTGCAGCAGATCCTGCTGTTCCGTGAGCTGCACTTCCCGCTCAAGGACATCGCCGCGCTGATGCAACACCCCGACTTCGACACACGCGCCGCGCTGAAAACACAGGCCGGGCATCTGATGCAGCTGTCCGAGCGCTATGCGCAGCTGTCGGCGCTGGCGCTGAAAACGCTAAAACATAAGGAGGAGGAAACGACCATGAGCAACGAGGAGAAATTCGACGGTTTCGACTACGACAAGATGATGGCCGAGCAAAAAGCCTATGAGCCCGAAGTCCGGGCGCGCTGGGGCGACACCGATGCCTACCGCATTTCGACCAAACGCGCCAAGGGCTACCGCAAAGAGGACTGGGCGGCCATTCAAGAGGAGGCCGACCAAAACCTGCGGGAGCTCATCGCCTGCTTCCGTGAGCGGGTTGCGTCGAGCGACGCGCGCGTTCAGGCCGTCTGCGACGCCGCCCGCCGCCATATCACCCAATACTTTTACCCCTGCAGCAAGGAGATGTTCGCCGGTCTGGGCGCGATGTATGTGGCCGACGAGCGGTTCACCGCCTACTACGACAAGCACGAGACGGGACTGGCCGAGTATTACAACGAAGCCATACAGGCATACGCCGCGCAGCCGTAAGGCCGCGCGGCGTATGCTATTCCATGAGTATTTCCTCTCAACCGATCAATTTGGTCACCTTCATGAACCGCGTCATCAGCGCGCACACCTCGTCGCGCCGAATGTTGGCCTTGGGGTTGATCTTGCCGTTGGCGCCCTCCACAATGCCGTCACGGATACAGACGGCCAGCGCCGCGCGCATCGAAGCCGAAACCTGGCCGTTGTCCTTGAACCGGCTCAAAACGGTCTGCGCCTGACTGTCGGTGGGAATGGTCAGCTTGCTGCCCTCCAGCAGCTTGACGGCGTTAAAAATGCAGACCATCGCTTCCTCGCGCTTGATCGGATTGTTGGGGCGGAAGGACCCGTCCGCATAGCCGTTCATGATTTTGTATTCCGAAGCGATGGAAGTCACGTCATAGAACCAGTCGCTCTTTTTGACATCGCCGAACCGGTCGACGCCCACGCCGGTCTTGGACAGCCCCAGCGCGCGGATCATCACGGCGGCAAACTCAGCGCGCGTCATGTTGCTGTATGGATTGAACCGCCCTTTGGTGTCGCCGAACAGCATGAACCGTCCGGCCATGTTCTCGACATACGGCTGCGACCACTGCCCCTGAACGTCGGGGAACGTACGCACCGCCGACACGACGGCATACGGACTGTTGGTAAAACTCCAGAGAGAAGCGTAAACCGTCCCGCCCTCCTGCTTGAGGATGGTGGGGATGTGCACCGGCGCGCCCTTGTTGTCCAGCACGACGCCGGTCACGTTGGGCATTTTGGCCTGCTCCCCGGTCAGCACAAATCGGCGCTCAATGCGGTTGGCATAGCGGTCGAGCGGCAGCTGCCGCACACTGCTCTGCACACTCACGTCGAAGTCGACCAGGCCGGATAAAATGGTATAGCCCGATTTATCCGCGTCGTTGACAAACGACTGCGCCAGCTTGGTGTCGGTGTCCCGGATGGCCACTGTGAACGTGACCGCCTCGCGGGTGGTGAAATACTGCCCAAGCTGCACGGCCACTGAGTTGAGATCGATTTCACCGACCGGCAGCAAGTACCGCACATCGCCGCGCCGCGCGACCAGCACGGCGTTTTTGCCTTGGAGCACATAGAGAACATCGCCCGAAAGTTGAAGCTCGAAACCCTGGATGACCGTGCCGTCGACCGTGTCGGGACAGGACGCCTCCACGACGACCCCCGTCGGCGCGTTGGAGAGCGCGGACGTGAGTTTTTTCACTTCCAGCGTAACCGTGGCAATTTTGAACCCCGCGGCCGTTTTGGCAACGGTCAGCGAGGAGACATCGGCCGAGGCGCCGTTGAGCGTGACGTCACCCGACCCCAGATAGACGCCGGCGTCGATGGGCCCGGCCTCTACCGGCTGCGTTCTCACGACCTGTACGTGGTCGATGAGCGCCTTGCCGGCGATGAGGAAGGTGTTGTTTTCCCCCATCAACGGCCTATCCAAAACGACGACCACCTTGCCGCCGGACACATAGGCCTGATCCTGCACGCCCAGCGCGGCCGCCGCGCCGCCGTTGCGCCGCAGTTGAACCGCGGCCTTAAAATCGGTGACGTTTGCGAACATGGTCTTGTTGAAGGTCAGGGTGACGACCTTCTTGTCGGCGCTGAGGCTCAGGCCGGTCAACTGATCGAAGAGCGCCTCCCTGTAGTCATAGGGCCCGGTCACAATCTCGCTTGTGTTGGTATTGCCCACGTAGTCACGTACCGCTTTGGCCCCGATGGAGATGCGCGCCAGTTCGTCCAGCTGGCTGTGAAAAGTGAGATAGAGCTTGCCGTCGATGACATCGACCGTGTCCAGCGCGCCCAGCGCGGCGAACGAACCGCCGTTGCGGGACAATTTGACCAGCTTTTTCAGGTCGTCGGCTGTTTTGCTGTTCGTATGAATCGTACGGTCGAACGTGAGAACCACAATTTTCTTGTTGTCGCTGATCGAAAGCCCGGTGGCCGGAGCAAACGCGGGCGGCGTGGCATAGATGCGCAATGTATCCACGGCGGTGGTCATGGCGTTGAAGGTCTTATCGGACAGACTCCCTGCGGGGAGATGAATGAAGTTATTGTTGCCGGTAAGCGCCGTGGCAAAGGTGACGGTCAGCTTGCCGCCCGACACCGAGACCGTGTCTTTTTCCTCCAGCGGCATGAACGCCCCTCCTTCGCGCGAGACCGTTATGGCCGCCTTGAGCGCTTTGATGTCGGAAAAACCGCTGATGACCGTCTCGGAAAAGGTCAGGGTAACCTGCTTTTTGGTGGAGTCGTTGATGGACACACCGGTCTGCGGGTTGAACGTGGGCGGGGTAATATCGGTCGCGCTGATGGCGTTGGTGACGGTGTCCTTGGCAAGCACATTGCCCGACGCGTCTTTCAGCGCGCTGCGGTTGATCTTGATTTTGGTCTTTTCTCCCGAGATGGGTGTCTGCAGCGTAATGATCAGCGTGCGGCCGGGTTCAGCCGCCGTGCCGCCGATTTTGACCGTATCGTTGACCGACAGCGCCGTATAGGTCGTCCCATTGGCCGCGATAAGCACGCTTGATTTGAGCGCGGTCAGGCTGGCGGTATTGTTATACAACGGCTCGGAAAAGGTCAGGGTGATGGTCTTGCGATCGGCCGACACCGTTGTGCCGGTCAGTGCGTTGAAGTCGGGCGGCGTCTCGTCGGCCCAGGCGGCGATGGCGGCTGTAATCACCTGTAGCGTCAGCACATTGGCCGTCGGCGTGGCGCGGTCTTGGAGCGCGTTGGGCAGCAGCTTGATGCGGTTCAACTTACCGACAAGCGGCCTCGTCTCGGGCAGGGTGATGACCAGATCGCTCCCCGAAACCGCCACGGTATAGCCCGGATAGAAGCGCTCCAACGGATAATACGTGGCCGCGTCGGTGAAATACAGAAAATTGCGCAGCACGGTCAGGTCGGCCACGGCCAGTGCCAGCGGTTCGTTGAAGTGCAGCGTGATGACCCGGTTGTCCTTGGACAGCGTGTGTCCCGTGTAGACGGGCGGCAGCTCGTCGGGCGTGGCGTCGATGCGAACGGTGGTCAGCTTGCCGATGTCCATCTGCATGTTGAAATAGGCGTCGCGAATCAGCCCGTCGGCCAGCCGGAAATGGTTCACGGCGCCGGTGAGCGGCTGGGCGAATTGGATGGTGAGGGTGTAGCCGTCTATGGTGACCTTGTCGCCGCTGTCCAGATCAAAAAATGGGCCGGTCGCCGACTGGGTCGAGCGCCCGATGTTGCCCTTGAAGGCGGTCATGTCGGACACCACCGGATAGATGAGCTCGTTGAAAAAGAGCTTGAGCGTCTTGCGGTCGGCCGACAGCCAATACTGCGTCACACCGTCGCCGGTCAAAAGCTCGGGCGGCGTCACGTCCGGGTTGGCATCGAGCGGCCCCAGCGTCAGGTCGTTGGGAATCAAGTTGCCAACCAAATCGCTCAAGGAGCTGCCGCGGATCAATATGTAGTTCATATTCCCGACCAGCGGTGTTTTAGTGGTGAGAATCAGCGTGTTTTTGCTGATGGTCGCCGTAGCAAAGAAGGCCTCGCGCGCGCGGAAATCCTCCAGCAGAGGCAGGGTCGCGCCGGCGTAATCGCGCAAAATCATAATGTTGGCAACCAGGCCCGAGGCGCTGCGCGGACTCTTGAGATCCTCGTCGAAGTAGATGGTCACGGTCTGGCGGCTGGGCGAAACGATGATGTTCTGTACGCGCGGCGGTGTACGGTCGCCGCGTACATCGATACCCGCCGCCGTCTGATCGGCGCGCTGGACATTGCCGGTGGTGTCCTTAACCGCACCCTCGGCCGTGCCGGTCTGCGCCACCAGCGTAAGATCCACGAACTTGAACTCCTCCGCGCAGGTCAGCTTGGACGACAATCCCTGCGAGAAGGTGATCATCAGTTTACTGCCCGAAAGCGTCACCGTGGAGCTGGGATCAAAAGTACTGAGCGCGCGTGTGACGCGCGACGTATCGGTCTGGTTGAACGTGATGTTCAGCGCGTTTCTCAGCTCGGTGGTGCTTTTGAGGTTGTTGACCAGATTTTCGGAGAACAACAGGGTGACGATCCGGGTGTCGGGGCTGACCTCATAGGAGCTCTCCGCGAGCAGATGAGGCGGTGTGATGTCGGCCGTGGCGTCCAGCAGTTTGGTGGTGAAGGTGGCGGCCAGATAGTTGTTTTCCCGCCAGGGCGCCGTATCCTTGGCATAGTCGCACAGTACCTCGCGCGCCGTCAGCCGAAGGGTGTTCTGCTTGCCCTGCAGCGCCTCCTTGAGGACAATCACAATGTTGCTGCCCTCGATGCGAATGTCGTCGATCAGTTCATCGCCCCATCGATCCACCTCATCCAGCGCGCGATATTCACTGTCCCCATCCCGCTTTAGCTCGAGCAAATGCTTCAGGGTCGCCGTCTTCAGCCAGTCCGGGTCGCTGATGCCCGGCACGGTGACGCGCACAGGCTCACTGAAATTAAGCGTGATGGTCTTGTGATCTTCGTTGAGCCAGCAGTCGACGTATTGCGGCGCCACGCGGTCGGAGATGGTGTCGACAAGACTGGAATACCAAAAAGTGTGGTATTGATAGTGATCCATCCCGGGCAAATCCTGCAGTACGGGGTCGTGCACGTTGCCCGCTTTGTCCTTGAGCGCGTCACTCGGGAGGCGCACCGCCACAAACGCGTTGTCGGGCAGAGGCGTCACAAAGGTGAGAATCAGCTGGTTTCCGGAAATTTTCACATTGTCGTTGTGCAGCAAGATGTGCGGCGGAGCGCCCGAGGCACCGCCGAAGTCGCCCAGCGCGACACGCTCGGGGGTCATGAGGATGGGGTCGACCGAACCGGGCACATAGGGAAACACGGCCAGCCGGATGCTGTCGCGCAGCGTGGGCAAATCCAGCATGTTGTTGAAGATCGGCTCGTCGAAGGTGATGACCACCTGCTTGTTGTCGACGGTGGCATAGGCGGGAATGCTCTCGTCGATCTCGGGCGGATAGTAGTCGATGGTGGCGTCAAACGGCCCAATCACCTTGAATCGGCGCTGTGAGCCATCCTCCACCTTCAGCGTTTTGTCGGTCGCCAGCACATTGCCGACCAGGTCGTACAGAGTGTTTTCCTCGATGCGCAGATAATTGTATTTTTTGGTCAGCGGCCGGGTAAACGTGATGACGATCTGCCTGTCCCGGAGAACGAGAGAGTCGATGTTGACCCAGCGGACGTCCTCCTGTGTGGTTTTCATCAACGCCTTGTACACGAGGTCGGTGTTGTTGTCGGATTCGGCCAGTCCGAGTCGGGTGATGTATTCCTCCAGAGACTTCCGGTCCCTGGTGAGCACCGTCTCACTGAGGTTGATGGTTAGAATGCGATTGTTGCGCGACAGTGAAAAATTCTGCACGATGGGCGCGACATTGTCGGAGATGACGGCCTTGCACGTCTCGCACAGCGGCTTCCCTTCAGACGACTGCACCGCCCCCTCGGGGATGGTGAGCGTATATTGGGTGATGTTGAGCAGCGTCATTTTCAGATTGAGTTTGATGACCGTCATCGACTCGGTCGGGTGATAGAGTACGATGCGCGGCTCGGTAACAATGCTCTGCCCGGCCGCGTCGGTTCCCTTGACGTCGGCCAGCCAGCTCTCGGCCATGCTTTCATAGGTTCCGCCGGTTTTTCCAAACAGCAGCGATTGCGCCAGCGCCTCCAAGCTGACGGTAGGCGTGACGCTGTCATTGTAAATCAAATAGACCGCGGAGGAGCCGTAACTGCCGCCCGGCGCCACAATGGCCGGCACCTCTCCGGGCGCGGCCGACGCGGACGGGACCGGGCAAAACGCTCCGAGCATACTCAGGCACAGCGCGAACGCCAGCAGCCTTTTTTTCAAATTCCTCATCAGGCATTCCTCCCAAACGTGATCGCCATCAAACATTACGAATTGTAATTGTTAAAAAAATCAATTGACCTTTTGTCACTTCATTGGAAAGGGCACACTTCTCCCCTCCCCTCCTATATCGTCACGGCGGGCGCAAGCCTTGAGACAAAAAAGACGTAAAAAAAGCCGCGCTTGGCGGCATACAAAAGGAGGAAGGCACAGCGCCCTCCCCCTCGTGTATTCGCTCACATATTCTATTGACCGGTAAACTTTTGCCTGACCGTGTTGATCTCGGATACCGGCGCCTGCTTGACCGGATACCACCCGCGCGCGTTGGCCTCGTTGAACAACTGCGCCTGGATGGCGTGCTCATCTTTCAGGATGTTCAGCATGTCCTGCCGTAGCTGCTCGCAGACACATTCGCCCGCGAAGGTGTTGAGGCTGGACGTCGTATACTTCTGGCTGGCGATGGCGTCGTTGACCAT
>JAVBPF010000068.1:0-13874 GCA_031549735.1 Oscillospiraceae bacterium | reverse complement strand
ACCGCCGCCGCGCCGAAAAAACGCGCGGTCAAGGAACCTCCTGTTGCCAAGAACGAGAAAGAGCCCAAAGCGGCGGCCGTGGACGCGGCCTCGAGCGAGGCGTCTCGGAAGGCGTCTACGTCGTCCGCGGACGCGCCGTCGGGAGCTCGAAAGAGAGAGATTGCCCCCAGCGATGTCAGGGTCGTTTCCGGCTCGGACGCCGAAGTCACGCGCGTCAATCCGCCCAAGCGTCCGTCTGCCGCCGAGCTGCTCGCGCAGGAAGAGCGGCGGATCGCCATGGAAATGGCGGCCGAGGGACCGACTCAGGCCGGAAAGCCCAAACCTCCGGCGAAAAAGGCGCCCGCCGGGCGTCCCGCAGCGGGCAAACGCGAGAAAACGGCCGCTGCCGCCGGGGAGAACGTGTCCGTTTCAAACGCGGCGAACCCTGCGGTCGAAGAACCTGAGGTATCCCCGGAGCAAAAACGATTCAACGAGACCTTTTCCCCCCACCATCGACTGGCCGAGCAACCGCCGAACGGCGGGCAGCGTTTGGCCGACGCCGCGTCGGACGAGGCAGTCGTCATACGTCTGAGCGGTCAATCCGAGGACGCCAACGCCACGCCGGAACCCGCGGAACAACACAAGGCGGGCAAGGAAAAGAAAAGTTTGATGTCCGCATGGAAAGAGCGACGCAACACCGAAAAGGCATCTGAAGCCGAAGCGGCGTCCGAGAACGGGACAAAGAGCGCGCTCCTTTTGTTCCTCAACAAACCGATGGCGCGCATGTCGTTGACGCTGTTTTTGATCACGGCGCTGACCGCGCTGCTGTTGGCCTGTGTCAATCAGATCACCGCGCCGAAAATTGATCAGCTGCAGCAGGAAGCGGTGGCACAGGCGATTGAGGAAGTTTTGGCCGGTTCCGACCAGACCGATGAGGTGGACGGTTTGGAGCTGCCCAAAACGGTGAATCACGTCTATGCGCTGCAAAAGAACGGCGCCTTTATGGGGTATGCCGTGGAAGCCAGCCCCGTCGGATTCGGAGGGGAGATCCGGCTGATGGTGGGCGTCCTGCCCGACGGTACGGTCAGCGGCGTCTCCATTGTCGAGCTTTCCGAGACGCCCGGTCTCGGCACCAAGGTGCAGGATGAGAGTTTTCTTTCGCAGTTTGTCGGCCAGTCGGACGGCTGGACGCTTGAGCGCGGCGGCGACGGCCCGGTCGTCGCCATCTCCGGCGCTACCGTTTCCTCCACCGCCGTCGCCGACGGGGTGCTGGCGTCGGTGCGCGCTGCACTTCCTCTGCTGCAAAATCAGGCGGAAGGAGGGAACAATCCGTGAGAACAAAGGAAAACGTAACGTTGGGTCAGTTCAAGGACGGACTGCTCACCCAAAATCCGACGCTGGTGCTGCTTTTGGGCATGTGCCCGACCCTGGCCGTGTCGACCAGCATTGAAAACGGCGTGGGCATGGGGCTGTGCGCCACCCTGGTGCTCATCTGCTCCAACGCCATCATCGCCGCGCTGCGCAAAATCATTCCCGACAAAATCCGCATCGCGGTCTATGTCGTGGTCATCGCCGGATTTGTCACCATGGTCGATTTGGCCATGGCGGCGTTCTTGCCGTCACTTTCCAAAAGCCTGGGCCTGTTTATCCCGCTGATCGTGGTCAACTGTATCATTCTGGCGCGCGCCGAGGCCTACGCCTCCAAAAATACCGTCGCGCGGTCGGCCATCGACGGGTTGACCATGGGGCTGGGCTTTACGCTCGCGCTGACCTGCATGTCGTTTGTCCGCGAGCTTTTGGGCAACGGTACGCTGCTCGGGCACGAGATTGTTCCGGGTTATATGCCGGCTCAGATGCTGGCCATGCCGGCCGGCGGGTTCCTGACGCTGGGCTGTCTGATCGCGCTGACTCAAACGCTGCTTAAGCGCCGCAAAAAGGGAGTGAAGAGGTAGCCATGAGCTTTCTTGAAATCCTTTCCCTGGCGCTGGGCGCCATTTTGGTTGAGAACTTTATTCTGGTTAAATTCCTCGGCATCTGTCCGTTTTTGGGCGTATCCAAAAAGATGGACACCGCCGTCGGGATGAGCATGGCGGTCATCTTCGTTATGACGCTGGCTTCGGCCTTCACCTGGATGGTCAACACCTGGCTGCTCATTCCCAACAATTTGGGGTATATGCGCACCGTGGCGTTCATTTTGGTCATCGCCGTGCTGGTGCAGCTGGTCGAAATGTTTCTGCAGAAGAGCATGCCGGCGCTGTACAAGGCGCTGGGCATTTATTTGCCGCTCATCACCACCAACTGCGCCGTGCTGGGCGTCGCCATCCTCAACAACGACCGGTCATATGGCTTTATTGAGAGCGTTTTGTTCGGCTTTACCGCCGCGCTGGGCTTCACGCTTGCCATCGTGCTGTTCTCCAGCATCCGCGAACGGCTGAACTTCTCGGAGTATCCCGAGGCCTTTGAGGGTTTCCCGATTGCGCTGGTGACGGCGGGCTTGCTGGCCATGGCGTTCATGGGGTTCGGCGGGTTGAAGATTATTTAGGGATTGTTTTTCCCTTCGGGGGTTGGGGTTTTCCCTGCCAGGGACAGGGGTTTCCACTGCCGAGGACGGGGGTTTCCTCTGCCGAGGACGGGGGTTTCCACTGCCGAGGACGGGGGTTTCCGCTGCCGAGGACGGGGGGATGGAGGTTCCGCCTCCGGGCGGGTTCCTTTCTGTACGGACAGAAAGGAACCAAAGAGCCGCTTAAGGGAGAACCCCTCCGATTGGGTTCCCCCTTAAGAATCCTCTTCCCTACGGCCAAAGGGTTGCGACCCTTTGGATTCCCAGGGGGTGGGGTGCGCAGTGATCAGATAACGGATAACAGTCAACAGTTGACGGATACCTGCTCTGGGTACGGGGAACGCGGGACGCGGGAGCATTGGGTTTTTCGCGCGGGGTCTCCGTAGGGGCCGATGCCCACATCGGCCCGCCGTTCAAATCAAGACGAACAAGCTTGCCGAGTGGGGTTGTATGGAATGACGCGGGAGAAACTCCGCTGGGACGCGTGGGCGCGTTTGCGCATCTTCCGGTCCACATCCGGACGGCCAATGGCCGCCCCTACCGTTCGGCGGGACATTCTTCTTCGAGGCTTGCAAAACATTCCGGTATGATTCCGACCCGGATCGTTCGATATACGGGGTGAGGGCGCGCGGCATAAACGATTTGCGGCGTGTGCCTGAGCCTGAAATTATGAGTTCCTCAGACAGGGGGCTGTGTTCATGGAAATTGTATGGGCAGTTTTGGTGCTGGGCGGGCTGGGCATTGCGTTCGGACTGCTGCTGGCGCTGGCCGCGCGCGCTTTTGCCGTGGAAACCGACGACCGGCTGGATGCGATTCTGGAGGCGCTTCCGGGCGCCAACTGCGGCGGCTGCGGTTACGCGGGCTGCGGCGCGTTTGCGCAGGCGGTCCTCGAAGGGACGGCCGACGTAAACGGCTGTCCGGTCGGCGGGAAGTCGTGTGGTGAGGAAATTGCCAAAATTATGGGCGTCCAGCTGACCAAAAATACGCGCATGACCGCCATGGTGCGTTGCTCGGGCGGCGAACGCGCACAGCGCAAATTCGATTACATCGGCTTGCCCGACTGTCTTTCGGCCATGAAAACCGGCGGAGACGGCCCGCTCGAGTGCCGCTACGGGTGCATCGGGCTGGGCACCTGCGTCAAGTCCTGTCCCTTCGGCGCCATTTCGGTGATTGACGGCGTGGCGGTCGTCGATCACGAGCGCTGTACCGGTTGTTTCAACTGTCTTCGCTCCTGCCCGAAGCACATTATTGTCTCGATTCCCTACGATCAGGACGTCGTTGTGGCCTGTTCCTCCCGCGAGAAGGGCGCCCGGCTGCGTAAGGTCTGTGAGATCGGCTGTTTGGGTTGCCGTATTTGCGAGCGCGTGTGTCAGGTCGGGGCCATCACGGTGGCCGACAATCTGGCGACCATCGACTACGAAAAATGTACCGGCTGCGGCGACTGTGCCGAGAAGTGTCCGCGCAAGCTGATCATCGACGCCAACCTCGACAGCGGAACCCGCACGGTCGGGTAAGTAGACGCCGCACGAGACGGCGAGCAACGGAGTAAAAGCGGAGCCGATGGGGAATGGAGGCCACCTTTCTTCCCTGTCGTCTCTGTTTTCTTTTTCGGGGCTCGGCGTTGACAATTGGCCTTTTTCCCGGTACAATATGGACAATCCGGCTGGTTTTCATGGCGAAGGCCGGGTTTTGTGCCGGAAGGATTTGTAAGCGGACGCGCCCCTTTCGTCCTCGCGTTCCACCGCGGAGGCAAGGGCGGACACAGCGCCGGGCGTCCAAACATAAGTAGGTGTTGCAGTTGTCCAGAGGTCGAAGATATCGCGGGCGGCACCGCAGCCGCAAAGGACTCAAAGTGTTCATCGCCGTGTTGGCCGTCCTTGTCGTGCTGGCCGGTGTTTGCTACTTTTATGTGGAGAACCATCTGGTCTATGGGGAGGACGGCTCGGTTTCGGTCGACATCCCGTGGCTCAACAGCTGGCGGTCGGAGGAGTCGCCTTCGCCGTCGCCCATTCACATTATCATCGACTCGCCGACACCCGACGGGGGCGGAGGGGAGCCCAGTGACGAACCGGGTTCACCCTCCCCCACACCCGAGCCGGTGTTGGCGCGGCACGCCCTCTATTTGCCCATCGACACGCTGTCCGATCAAGCGGCGCTTGATTCGCTGCTTCAAATCGGCGGCGATACGCGCGTCGACACGTTTGTTCTGGAGGTTAAGGCCGACTCCGGAGCGCTGGGATGGGCCAGCGCAAACGTACTGGCGCAGAGCGCGGGCCTGAGCGCCGCGCAGGATGTGGTTACGCCGGCCATCCAGAAAATCCGTCAGGCCGGGTTCTCGGTGACCCTTCGCGTCTCCTGCTTCAAGGATGTTGAAATGCCGAGAAAGCAGCAATCCACCGGGGTCAAGCACAACGTCGGCCTCAACTGGCTGGACAACGACAAGGCGCGCTGGATCAACCCCTATGTGGACGAGGTGAACACCTATCTCTGTGACCTGCTCCGTGAGCTTGTCGCGCTCCATCCGGATGAAATTCTGCTGGATTATGTGCAGTTCCCCTCCGAGGGCAGCATTGAGTATATCGACTACGGCGCCGACGCAGCCACGCCCCGCTATGTCGCCATTGAGGGATTCATCGCGCAGGCGCAGAGCATCGTCGGGGACGCGGACATCGCGCTTTCGGCCGTGATTCTGCCCGAGACGGCCACCGAGAGGAAGAGCGACGCGGGCGGTCAGCGCCTGAATGTCTTTGCCGAGACGTTTGTCCGGCTGTATGTGCCGGTCGACGACCAGACACTGGAGGCTGTGCGCGCCGGGCTGACGACGACGCTGGGCGACGAGCTGTCCGCGCGATTTGTGCCCATGTTTATCGTGCCCAACAACGCCAACCCGACACTGCTGGAGACGACGGTCGGCCTGGTGCCCGACGGCAGCTGGACGCTGCGCAACGATAAAGGAACCTATGCCGGACTGTGGCCGTGAGCCGTCCTCTCTATGACGCGCTGATGGCGCTGTCCGCGCGGGACGCCGCCCGGTTTCACATGCCGGGGCACAAGGGCGCTGCCATCCTGCCCGGTTGGGAGGCGGTGACCGGTCTCGATCTGACCGAGCTTCGGGAGACCGGCGATTTGTATACGCCCACGCCCGACAGCCCCATTGCCAAGGCCGAGACGCTGTTGGCCGGGGCCTATGGCGCGCGGGAGGCGCTGTTTCTGACCGGCGGCGCTACGCAAGGCATTTTGAGTGTGCTGTCGGCCATGACGCGGCCGGGCGACACGGTTATCCTCGACCGAAACTGCCATCGAAGCGTCCACAACGCGCTGGCGCTGCTCGATTTGGATCCAGTTTGGATTTACAGTCCCACCATCAGACCGTTTGACATTACAGCGCCCGTGCCGGCCGAGTCCGTGCGCGAGGCGCTTGTGGCGCGTCCCGAAAGCGCGCTCGTTTTGGTCACCTGCCCCACTTACTACGGCGTGCTTTCCGACTTGGACGCCATCGCCGGGGTGTGCGGTGCGGCCGGTGTCCCGCTGGCGGTGGACGCGGCTCACGGCGCGCATTTGCCGTTTTTGCCGCGCTTGAACGGGGCGGAGGAGAGCGATGAGGCCGCGCGTGTTTTCACGGGGTACCGGAGCGCGCAGGCCGTCGTCATGTCGGCGCACAAGACGTTGCCGGCGTTGGGGCAGGCCGCGTTTGTGCTGCTGAACTGCGATAAGCCGCCGGCCGAAAGCGTACGCGGGTTTTGCGCGCTTTACGGGTCGTCGTCGCCCTCCTATGCCGTGATGGCATCGCTTGACGCCGCGCGCGCGCATATGGAGCGGTCGAATCATCTGACACTGGTCACGGCGTGGGCCAAGCGGCTGCGGGAGGAGTTTTCGCATCTGCTGCGCGGGCCGGTCGATCCGACGCGTTTGTGTCTTTACACCGGCGACGGATACGCCGACGCGCTCTGGCTGGACGAGCAACGGGGCGTGGTGTGCGAGATGGCCGACGACCGGAATGTGTTGTTTATTTTGTCTGAGCGTGACGGACAGGACTCGCTCGACCGGCTGACCGGTGCGCTGACGGCGCTGTTTTCGCGCAAGCTGGTGCCCTTTCCGGGGCAGTCGGTCGACCGGCAGAAGGCCTTTCCGGAGGCGGTGTCGGCGCGGTCGCCGCGTGACGCGCTGTTTGGGCCGCAGGCACGCCGGCCGCTTGCTCAGTGCGAGGGGAAAGTATCGGCGGGGCTGGTGGCCCCCTATCCGCCCGGTGTGCCGCTGCTGGCGCGTGGGGAGCGGATTACGGTCGAACATATCCGGGCGCTTCGGAAGCGCGGGTATGGGGATACGGAGCTTATGGTGTGTGTGTGAGAAAAAGAAACCTCTTGTCTGAATCTATTCGGACAAGAGGTTTTTTACGGGGTGGATGGGGACGAGTATCTTACGGGTTGTCTTGCGGGGGCTTTCCGTTGGGGGACGGCGGCGTTTGGGAAGAAGCGGGTTCGTCTGTCGGCGGCGCTGTGGGCGATGGATCCGCTGTGGTCGTAGTGGACGTTGGGGCGGCGGCGGCGGCGGCGGGCGGCGTCTGCGCGGTCGGGGTTCTATATGATCCCGGGACGCCATAGGGCGCGTAGGGCGCAACGTACGGGTACGGCGACGGGCGGGGCGGACGGGCTTCGGCGCGCACCTTCGCTTTGCGCGTCAGTCTGCGAATCCAGAAGTACAGGCCAATACCGATCAGCGCCAGCAGCAGCAGAATCGGAGACTGCCCGGCCACAAAAACAAGGATGGCCGCGAAGAAGTCGCCCACAGCGGTCAGGGCCGACGAAAAGCCCGATCCGATTTGGCCCCAAATGCCTTCCGGTTCGGGCTCCGGGACGACTTCGGGCGTCACCTGCACGACTTCGCGCAGGCTCAGATGAACGGTCGAGAAGGAGATCAGGCCGTCGTATTTGCGCAGGGTGGCCGTCAGCGATTCGATTTCATAGCGCACTTCGGACAGTGTCGCCTCCAGCTCCAGCACATCGGTCAATTCGGTCGATTTCTCCAGGATGGCCAGAATGCGCTCCTCCTGCAGCGTCAAGGTCGCAATTCTGGCCTCGACGTCAAAGTAGCTGTCGGTCACATCTTCGGAGGTCATCGACGAGCTGACCACGTGCCCGACGCCGGACACGGCCGGTAAAAATTCGTCCAGCTTGGCGGCCGGGATGCGCAGCGTAAACTCAGTGGAACGCAAGGCATAGGGGCCGCTCTCGCCCAGCGTGGCGCCCTCGGCCTCGAAGCTTTGCATGTAGCCGCCCAGCTCGGTCAGCAGCGCGTCCAGCTTCGAGACCGAGTCGTCATAGGTCAGCGTCTCCATGTCCACATGTACGTCCCGGATGATCTTGCGGCCGGGATCCAACAGGGCGGGATCGCCCGATAGCAGGCCGCTGTTCAATATGTCCTTGCTTGTGGACTCGGGGGCGCTTCCTCCGTTTTCGGCCTGGGATTCGAAATCGTCCCGGGACAAGGTGTAATCGGGGACGGAGGTCGGGGCGGCGGCGTCGGAATGGCCATAGGATTCGCCGGGGGACTCATTGTAGGATTCGCCGCCTCCGCAGGCGGTCAGAACCGCGGCAAGCAGCAGGGGAACCAGCAGGGTTACGGCGATCAGGGTGATCTTTCTTTTCATCTTAACTCCTCCTGTTTTGTGAGCTTGTAGACTGATTCGGCATGGCGGGATGGAGCTATTCCCCTGCCGGGGTGGTTTTCCCCCCTGCCGGGGTTGGTTTTTCCCCCTGCCGGGGGTGGTTTATCCCCCTGCCGGGGGTGGTTTTCTCCCCTGCGGGGGGTGGTTTTCTCCCCTGCCGGGGGTGGTTTTTCCCCCCTGCCGGGGGTGGTTTTCCCCCCTGCCGGGGGTGGTTTTTCCCCCCAGCCGCGGGTGGTATTTCCCCCCTGCCGGGGGTGGTTTTTCCCCCCTGCCGGGGGTGGTTTTCTCCCCTGCCGGGGGTGGGGGAATGTGACTTTCTTTGCGCCAAGAAAGTCACCAAAGAGGCGCCAGAGAGAAACCCCTTCGATTGGGTTTCCCTCTGGACTCCTTTCCCTACGACCAAAGGGTTGCGACCCTTTGGATTCCCGGGGGAAGGTTCCAGTGAACAGAGAACAGATAACAGATAACAGACAACGGATATGGATGCGGGAACGATGGCGGGGCATTGTTTCTTTGTAGGAGCCGATGCCTGCGGTCTGCCGGCAGAAAACAGATGTGTCGGGGGCGCGTATGCACCGGTGCCGAGGGGCGGCCATTGGTCGTCCGAAGGAGATGGACGGGCGTGAGGGCGGATATGGAGTCTGTTCAGTATAACCGCCGCGCGTAAGAAAACATTACAGAAGAGACGCGTAATTTTTTGAGAACCCGGTTCGACCCCATTGTACACTTTCTTTTGTCCTCTGTCACATGTTCAAAAAACCCTCGCCAAGAACCTCACCGGCCTCGCTCAGAATGACAAAGGCATTCGGGTCGACCGCCTTTACGGCGCGTTTGAGCGGCGTGATCTGTGTGCGGCTGACGGCGCACATCAGCACCGGGCGGGGTTTCCCCGAATAGCCGCCCTCGCCGGACAGCACGGTGACGCCGCGGCGCAATTGGGTGGTGAGGGCCGCGCACAGCTCTTTTGGGTGTTCAGAGATGATGGTGGCTACGCGCGCGGTGTTGAGGCCGTAAAGGAGGGCGTCGATGGTTTTACTGGATACGAACAGCGCCACGGCGGCGTAGAGGATGTAGCGCAGGCCCCCGAACACCAGGCCGGACAACGACAGCACAAACACGTCGATGATCAGGATCAGCTGTCCCATCGGCATGTGCGGCCATTTCTTGCGTAAGGCGCCGGCCAAGATGTCGGTGCCGCCGGTCGACGCGCCGCGACGGAACACTAAGCCCATGCCCGCCCCCATGATCAGCCCGCCGAACAACGCCGCCAGCAACGGTTCCAGATCGGTCTTGGGCAGCAGGGCAAACACGTCGATGAGCACCGAGGCGCTGGATGTGCCGATGAGACTGTACACAAAGTAGCGGCGTCCGGAGACTTTCCAGCCCAGAATAAACAGCGGGATGTTCAGCACCAGCACCGCCGTGCCGGTCGGGACGGCCGGGACGAGGTGGTTGAGCATGATGGACAGGCCGGTGACGCCGCCGGTGACGATGCCGTGCGGTTGGAGAAAGACCGAGATGGCGAGGGCAAGCAGGCCGCCGCCCAGAAGGATGAGCAGGATGTCGAGCAGTGTGGCGGATTTTTTCATGGTGGTTTCTCCTTGGTGGTGTTGTTCATAGAGGCATCGAATTGACACGGAAAGGAATCAATTGTAAACAAATGATGAACTATTCTGATGGTATGCCCTCTTGAGGACATATTTTCCCCTGTTTTCGCCTATTTATGAAGGGCTTTTGTCCATCATGAATGGGGAGTGAAAACATGACTGAGGAAAACTACCAGTACTCCAGCTCTACAACACTTTTCGCAACCGCTGGTGCGGCGCCTACTACGCCTCCCAGGGGCTGAGGGTGATCCAGACGGTCAACTGGGGCGACGAGAGCACCTTCTCTTTTTGCTTCGAAGGGATCGAGAAGGGCAGTGTGGTGGCCGTGTCCACCTATATGGTGTCGGCGCACGGCAACCATGAGGATCAGAAGGAATTCTTTTTGACGGGGTACAATGAGATGCTGCGCCGGGTCGAGCCGGAGAAGATCATCTGCTATCATGAGCCGTTCCCGGAGATGCGGGGAGATATCGTTTTTGTCGATTACGAGTTGAGTTCGTGGCGGCACATGAACGATGACGAGAGTACGCCGTCGAAATACGCGAAATACATCTGCGGCGCGTCGCCCGTGCCGGAGGGATGCAATCTGTTGATCAAGGCCGGCGTGATTTGGCCCGAAGAGAATTACATTAAGGGCACGGGCCGGTCAGGCGGCGGACGGTGGAGACCGCATCCCGACAAGCCGAATGATGGGAGACTGTTGGGTAAGCCCGGAGAGATAAAGGTGACGACATTGCCCAACGGCAACAGGTATCTGACAAAAATCGGTCCGGATGGACGGGCGGTGTTGGAGAGACATTTCACGGATCATGGAAATCCGGGCGCTCATTCTATACCGCATGACCATATAATCGATTGGGGAAGCAGAGGCCCTGTCTTTGGGGACCAAATAAATTACTTTGATGGGATTGTGCCTGAATTCAAGAGCTACAGGGGGTTGGAGGAAGCAATGGGACGAGAAATCATTATCCCGCCGGACACTAACATGGATTTTGAGTCGATTAGTGAGTTTAAGTGGAGTATGAAATGCGGTGGTGAAGTGGAATTTGCGTGGGGAGGAAAGGACTATAGTGTAACCCGCTTCGAGGGGAAGATTTATTTGACTGAGGCCTATAAAGAGGACACCATGAAGATTTATACCGATGTTGATGAAGCGTTGGAATATATGATTGATGGCGAGCGATTGCGTGATATTATCACAAGGGTGAGGGTGACAAACAGAACCATGTAAATGTGGTGATTCCAGATCGTCGATCAAGTTTTATAGGGGGATGAGTAAAAGCATGACAAATGGAACTATCGTCGTCCCGGAGGATGGATGGAAGTTTCTTTCTATCAGCGATTTCAAGTGGAGTATGAAATGTGGCGGAGAAGTAGAATTTGAGTGGCATGGACAGGACTACGGTATTGTCCCTGATGGTGAAGGGATCCTCATCTATGAAGCGTATAAGCCGGAGACAGAGAAAAGTGTAAAGATGCCGATGAAGTATTGGAGTATTTGGTCGACGGTACGCGGTTGCGGGATGTGATAACGGAGATTAAGGTGTCATTTAGAAGTATGTAGGGTTTGAGGATCCTCTTATTCAAACCGGGGCGGGAACATGTTTATGTTCCCGCCCCGGTTTGTTTTTTATATGTTTGGGTGCGTAGAAATGCCGGGCATTGGCATGGAGGGTGGGCTTTTGGCGTTGTCCATGCCTTTTTATGTTGCGGATTCGTCGGGGGTGAGTTGGATTTGCTCCTGGCCGATGTCCTCGCCGCGGATGAGGGCGCCGGCGGCGGGGAGGTTGCGGACGCGGAAGCGGTCGGGGTTTTTGAGCGACGACTCGCGGAAGCGGGTCACGCTTTGGATCGACGCTTTGGGCTTCAAGGTCATCACCGCGACGCCCTGCGTGCTGCGTGTGGTTTTGGGCGTGAGCGCGGCGGTGTGGACGATGAGACCGCGATCCTGTGTCGAGGTCATCCAGAGGAAGGTTTCGTCTTTCTCGTGCAAGACGGCGACCAGCGGGCTCTTATCCGAATAGGCACCGGTCAGGCGGCGGCGATTGGAGACGGTCTCATAGGCGGCCAGTGCTACCCGCGCGATTTTGCCGTTTTGGAAGCAGAAGAACAGGTGCCCCTTATAATCCTCCGGGCGGCAAACAAACGCCACCGACTCGCCGTCCTCAAAACCCAGCTTGGTGGGCAGGTAGTCGCCCAGCTGGGAGGCTTTGGTGTCGTCGAACTCGTGCAGGCGGCACTTGTAGCAGCGCGCCGCGTCGGTGAACACCAGCAGCTCGTCGGTATTCTGCGCCTCGAACGTGTCGGACAGCGCGTCGTCCTCCTTGTATTTCTGCTCGCCCGACATGCGCAGCGAGGCCGGGGTGATCTTCTTCAAGTATCCCCCCCGCGACACAAAAACATTCACCGGGTATTCCTCAATGTGCAGCTCGGGCACGAACAGCTCGACCTCGTGGTGCGCCACCAGCTCGGTACGGCGGGGCTTCTCATATTTTTTCATCACCCGTTCCAGATCCTTGATGAGGAGCGCCTTGATGCGGGTTTCAGAGCTCAGTGTGGTCTGAATGTCCTCCAGGTCGCGGGTGAGCTGGTCGGTTTCGGCCGTGCGCTTGAGGATGTATTCACGGTTGATGTGGCGCAGCTTGATCTCGGCCACGAATTCGGCCTGCACCTCGTCGATGCCGAAGCCAATCATCAGGTTGGGGACGACCTCGGATTCCTCCTCGGTCTCGCGGATGATAGCGATGGCGCGGTCGAGGTCGAGCAGGATCTTGCTCAGGCCGTGCAGCAGGTGTAATTTTTCGGACAGTTTGCGGCTGTCGTACTGCAGGCGGCGCTTGACGCAGCCGATGCGCCAGCGTGTCCATTCGTCCAGGATGCCGCGTACGCCCAGTGTCTTGGGCTGCCCGTCGATCAGCACGTTGAAGTTGCAGGAGAAAGTGTCCATCAGCGGGGTCATTTTCATCAGGCGCTGCATCAGCTTGTCGGGGTCGACGCCGCGCTTCAGGTCGATGACCAGTAGCAGGCCTTTGATGTCGGTCTCGTCGCGGACGTCGGAAACCTCCTTCACCTTGCCCTGCTTGATGAGCTCGGCCAGCTTGTCCATGACCGCCTCGATGGTGGTGGTGTAGGGCAGCTCGTAGACCTCGATCAGGTTTTCCTTGCGGTCGTAGCGGTATTTGGCCTGCACACGGAAGCCGCCGCGGCCGGTCTCATAGATGGCGCGCATGGCCTGTACGTCGTATATCAGCTCGCCGCCGGTCGAGAAGTCGGGCGCGGGCAATGTTTCAATCAAGTCGTGATCCGGGTTCTTTAAGTAGTTGATGGTGGTGCGGCAGACCTCGCCCAGGTTGAAGCCGCAAAACTGCGACGCCATGCCCACCGCGATGCCCATGTTGGCCGAGACCAGGATGTGCGGGAACGACGTGGGCAGCAGAGCGGGCTCCTTCATGCTTGAGTCGTAGTTGTCAATCATATCAACCATATCGCGGTCGATGTGATCGAAGATTTCGGCGCAGAAGGGATCGAGCTTGACCTCGGTGTACCGCGCGGCGGCATAGGCCATGTCGCGTGAGAAGGTCTTGCCGAAGTTGCCCTTAGAGTCGACCAGCGGGTGCAAAAGTGCCTCGTGGCCGCGCGTCAGGCGCACCATGGTTTCGTAGATGGGGCCGTCGCCGTGCGGGTTCAGGCGCATGGTCTGGCCGACCACGTTGGCCGATTTGGTGCGCGCGCCGGTCAGCAGGCCCATCTTGTACATGGTGTACAGCAACTTGCGGTGGGAGGGCTTGAAGCCGTCGATTTCGGGGATGGCGCGCGAGACGATGACGCTCATGGCGTAGGGCATGTAGTTTTTATGCAGCGTATCGGGGATGCGTTCCTGCGCGATGGGCGCGGGGGGGCGTTCTACCGGGGGCTGCGGGGGTTTCTTGGGCATGGTTGTACCTTCCTTTCGCCCTGCTTCCCTGCCGGGGGCTTTTCCCCCTGCCGGGGACGGAGTTTCCCTGCCGGGGACGGAGGATGTGACTTTCTTTGCGCCAAGAAAGTCACCAAAGAGGCGCCAGAG
>JAVBPF010000001.1:0-9571 GCA_031549735.1 Oscillospiraceae bacterium | reverse complement strand
TCGTCTTTTCGACCGAGGTGTGCTTTGCCATGACTTTTTACAGGTGACGCCATCGCCTTTTTAGATTTCTGAGGGATGATATGTTTTTTTGCTATGGAAAAGGCGCGCTGCAGAATTGTTCATTCTGCAACGCGCCCTTTTAGGGCATTTAATATTATTTTTTGAGTCCTTCCACAATGGGGGAGGAGCTTTGTGTGTAAGCCCACACAAATTTAAGGGTTTTTCACCATCTTGTCAATTATACAGATTAAGCGTAATCCTCCAAGAAAAGGACAAATCCGAACCCTTCACCGACAGGTGTCGGCAAAAAGTTCGGATTACCCTGTTTTGGTGGAGACAACAGGGCTCGAACCTGTGACCCCATGCGTGTGGAGCATGTGCTCTACCAGCTGAGCTATGCCTCCGTATAGAAGACAGAGGTGAGGGGCAGTGGACAGAAAATGCCCAAAAGCCCTCAATCACTGCTTCTTTTGGTGACCCGTGGGGGAATCGAACCCCCGTTACCGCCGTGAAAGGGCGGTGTCTTAACCGCTTGACCAACGGGCCGCATTGGTAGCGGCAGTCGGATTTGAACCAACGACACTTCGGGTATGAACCGAATGCTCTAGCCAACTGAGCTATGCCGCCATAGCGCATTAGAAATTATAGCCGATGTATCCCACAATGTCAAGTGCCTACTTTGGCTTATTCGACTTTTTATGAAAAAAGGGCGGAAGACCGCGCGACAAAACAGGCCGCTTGCGGCGTGACGAAGGCACTTAAGTAGCCGCTGATTCATACGACACGGCGCTTCGCCGGACTTAATGCATCCTCGATTCCTCCGCTCACAGCAACACAAAGGTGACGCCATTGTTGTGGCGCTCCAGATCGTGGTCGCGCCGCAGCTCGTCACAGATCAGAAACGCTTTTTGTGTGGCGTCGTCAAAAATCGAAAAAGTTTCGCCGGTGATGAGGCCCCGCACCAGCCCGCGCGCTTGTTGGCGGGCCAAATAGCTTCGCGCCTCGACGCGGATTTTGCCGCCGGTGCCCGACGAGCCGTAGCCGTGGATCAGCTTGAGCACGGCGTACCCCATCTCTTTGGCGGCGTGAATTTCGTAGGTGAGCCGGCGCACCGCGGCATCGCTGGTCGGGTAGCCCTGCTCCAAATTGACGGTTTTGAGTCCCTCTTTGTTTGACATGCGTGTGTCCTCACTTTTGTATGTCATGGCATCGGAAGTCATGCACGCGTTCTTTGCTTGCTACCAAGCGACGGAGCTTCCGCCGCGTTGGTCGCGTCCGGTCAGGCAGTCGGCCACAAAGCGCGTGAATATCGGCCGTTGGTCGCGCAGGTCGTCCTGCGCCAACGCGCCGGTCATGCGTTCCGGATGCCACTGCACCGCCCGCACATTGCCCCGTTCAATGGCCTCAACAACCCCGTCCGACGAGGTGGCGGCCACCGTAAAGTCGGGCGCTACGCGGCGCACCGCCTGATGATGAAACGAGTTGACCCGCATCTCCCCGCCAAAATCCTCATAGAGGAAGCTGCCGGGGGGTACGGAAACGGTATGTACCGTGCGGCCGTGGTCGATGTTACACTGGGTGGGGAGATCCTGCCACAGATCGCCGCCGAAAAAGACGTTGAGCACCTGTATGCCTCGGCAAATGCCCAGAATGGGCTTCTTTTGCTGCCAAAAAGCGAAGATGAGCGCTTTCTCCAACTCGTCGCGCTTGGGATCGATTTGAACCGACGCGTCGAGCGGCTCCTCGCCGTAGTAGGACGGCGCCGGGTCAACGCCTCCGGTCAGCAGCAACCCGTCGTAGGATTCGGCCAGCTCGCGGTGACCGACGCTCAGCGCCAGTACGGGCAGTCCGCCCACGGCCCACACCGCTTCGGCGTAAGTGCTGGGGGTACTCGTGAAAAAGGATCCGCTGGGGGACTCCACCAAGCCGCCGGAAAAAAGAATATGCGGTCGCATGGGAACACCTCGCCTTTCTCTCGATGGCACACGGATGCCCTGCCGTGCGGCGGAGACAATACCGGTCTCCGCGAAAAGGCAGGAATCATGTGACCCTCTTTCTTCCATACTATATTCATCCGGCACGGAATATGTGGGGCAGACAAACCGTTTGCCCGGGAAGAGAGGCAAAACATGCGGACACGGCCCACCTTCGAGATGATACAGGAGGCCTGTGAGCAGCTGCGGGGGGTCACGCGAAACACCGAGCTTCTGCCGGTCTCCCGCAGTTTGACCGAAAAGCCCGTATGGCTCAAGAGTGAAAACAACCAGCGTACCGGCTCGTTTAAGATTCGGGGCGCCTACAACAGGCTGGCCGCGCTTACGCCGGAGGAGCGGGCGCGCGGGGTCGTCTGCGCGTCGGCGGGCAACCATGCCCAGGGCGTCGCGCTGGCCGGAAAACTGCTTGGGATACGCACCACGGTGGTCATGCCGGAAGGCGCGCCTCTGGCCAAACTGACCGCCACACGCGCCTATGGCGCGCACGTGCTCCAGCAAGGGCACAGCTTCGACGAGGCGCAGCGCACGGCGCTTGCGCTGGCGGAGGAGACAGGCAGTCCTTTCATCCCCGCCTTCGACGACGCCCATGTCATCGCGGGACAGGGTACCGTGGCGCTCGAGATTCTGGAGACGCTGCCGACCTGCGACACGGTGGTCGTACCGATCGGCGGCGGCGGATTGGCGGCCGGCATCGCGCTGGCGGTCAAAACCATGGCACCTAACGTGCGTGTTATCGGCGCCGAACCGGAGGGCGCGGCCACCATGCAGGCGTCTTTGACGGCCGGACGGCCCACCGCATGGCCCCGGGTAAACACGCTGGCCGACGGCGTGGCCGTGGGGTGCCCCGGCGAGCTGACCTTCGCGCTGTGCCATGAGTATCTCGATGATCTGGTCACGGTCAGCGAGGGCGAGCTGTGCACAGCCATGCTTCAGATGTTGGAGCGAATGAAAACGGTGGCCGAGGGCGCGGGTGCCGTGGCGCCGGCCGCCGTGCTGAGTGGCCGGGCCGGTGGTGAAAACACCGTATGTATTCTGTCGGGCGGCAACGTCGACGTCAACACACTTAAGCATATTGTTGACAAGGGACTGGCCAGCGCCGGGCGGCGCGGTGTGCTGTCGGTCGTCGTCAAGGACAGGCCGGGCGCGTTGTCCGATGTGTTGAAGCTGGTGGCCGATACCGGCGGCAATGTTCTTTCTCTGGAGCATACGCGCCGGAATGCGGCGCTGGCCCTGGGTGAGGTGCTGATTACACTTGATGTGGAGACCGAGGACGCGACGCATACCGCCGCGCTCCGGCAAGTGCTGGGACAGCGTGCGGTGGCGGTGCTGTAACGGAGAGCCTCATCGACGCGCAGGAGAGCGCAGAGTGAGCCGCCTAGGGCTACTCCGCTTCCATAATCAACTCACCCAAGGCAACCCCATACCGGTCGATACCGACGACAAGCGGCAGATCGACGACGGTCAGCGCGCGCATGGCCTCACAGCCCAGCTCGGGGAAGGCCAGAATCTCGACGGCTTTGACACAATCGGCGATGAGCGCGCCCGCGCCGCCAATGGCGCAAAAATAGGTCGCGCCGCAGCGCTTCATGGCCTCGACCACCGGACGGCGGCGGCCGCCCTTGCCCACCATGGCCGCCACACCGGCTTCCAGCAGGCGGGGCGTGTACACATCCATGCGTCCGGCGGTGGTCGGACCGACCGACCCGATGACATGGCCGGGCGGGGCGGGCGTGGGTCCCGCGTAGTAGACAACCGCGCCGCGCAAATCGACCGGCAGCGGTGTGTTTTGCTCCAGACAAGTAAAAAGCCGCCGGTGGGCGGCGTCTCTGGCGGTGATGAGCGTCCCGGACAGCCATACCGACTGACCGGCCCGCAGGTCGCATTGTTGGATGTCATGAACGGACAGCTTCATGGTTATCCTCCTTTTGAGGGGGCTTTGTCAGGGCGTACTATGTGCGGCCGTTGTTTTTCTACGGATCGGAATGGGGATTTTGTCCCCGCGGGAGTGGGACAACGGAGGACGTGCGGTACTGATTTCACCGCGAGAGAATCCGGGTTCGAGGGGCGGCCACATGGGGCCGCCCCTACGGTGATGATACGCATTGACGGTTCTGTCATTTCTTATTCCGCCGAAGGCGGCTCAGCATTGGCGTCATAATAAGGATATCCGGTTACGAACCAGGAGCCGCGGGGCGTCGCCTCCTTTTCATCGGACGAGGACGCCGGTTCCGGTTCCGGGGCAGACGGTGAAGCGGCCTGCTCGGAGGAGCCAAGGCCGGGGTTGATCCAGGAGTAGGTCACCGGCTGCGCCATGGGCTCGTCAACCGCCGTTTCGGACAGGGCGGGCGACGCGGCGCCGACGGCTGAACTCTCCCCAAAGGGATTATACTGAACCTCCGCAGCGGGCGGCTCGGGCGCGGTGACGGGCTCAGCGGCCCCGTCGGGCAGCGTCTCATCGCTCTGGTTCATGATGGACTGCAACATGGTGCGCATACGGGTCAATTCGGAATCCAGCGAGGAGAACTTCCCGGCGTTCTGCAATTGCTGTTGCCTGTTTTCTTCCTGCAGACGCGCCAGCTGCTGGGCACGGACAGATTGTTCCTGCGCCTGACGGTCGAGTTGATCGGCGCGCGCCTGGAGCGCCGCCTCCTTTTCCTCGACGCGACGCTGCACATCGCTTTCGATGGCCTCGGCGCGGGCGTGGGCGGCCTGTTCCACTTCCAGAGCGTGCCGCTGCGCGGCTTTTTCCATGTCCTCGACACGCGCGCGGATGGTCATTTCGAAGGTTTCGGCCCGTCTGTGGGCGGCCTGCTCAATTTCGGCGGCTCGCGCCGCGGCGCTGGATTGCAGACTTTCCACACGCGCAAGGGCGGCGTTCTCTATCTCTTTGGCGCGGGCGCGGGCAGCCCGTTCCGCCTCTTCACTCGCATTTTGGATCGAAAGCTCGGCCAGCTGGGCGCGCAAGTCGGAAATGATTCTATCTTTCTCCAAAAGCTGCGCCTGCACGGCTTGGCCGGTGGTTTGCAAATGATTCTGCAGTTCGGCAATCCGCTTGTCCTTTTCGGCCAAGTCCTGTGCCGACGAGGTGTCGCTTGACTGGAGACGGGCCAGTTCGACCGAAAGCCGGGCGATTTTGGACTGGTCCTCCTCGTGACGCTGCTCCAGCGCGCTCAAGGCCTGACGGTGCTGCGACGCGGAGGCCTGCCGTTCGGTCAGCACACGATCCTCGGCGGCAACGCGTTCCTTTTCGGCGCTTTCGCGCAGGGCGGACAATTCCTCTTCAAGCCGGGCGACATTCTTGCGCTCTTGCTCCCAGCGGCCGGCCAGCTCGGAAAGCTGTCGGTGCATCGGCTCCAAATCCTGCGCCGGGGCTGCCGCAGACTCGGATTGAGCGGCCTTCACGCGGGCAAGCTCCTGCCGGGCCTCATCCCGTTCAATGCGCAACAGGTCGGCGCCCGAACGATAGGCATCGACCTCTTCGCGGTGCTCCCGGACGAGCTGCTCGATATAATTGATGACATCCTGACGACGAAACCCGCCCATCATAGAGCTTTTGAAGGATTTTTCCTCACTGCGTGAAGCCATACGATATCCCACCTCAATCATGTTAGCGTCTCTATTTACTCACACGTGCCGCGGCAAAAGCGCTGTTCGCCGCATGATACGACCGCGTTCCCTTACAGGTGCGGGGCGATCATTTCTTCCAACGCCGCTTTACCGCGCAAACCGACCATACGCTCTACTTCCTCGCCGTTTTTGAACACGAGGACGGTGGGGATGCTCATGACACCATATGAGACGGCCAGTGCGCCGTTCTCGTCGATGTTGAGCTTGCCGATCTTGGCGCGACCTTCCCATTCCGTGGCCAGTTCGGCCATCAGGGGCGACAGGGCGCGGCAGGGCCCGCACCATTCGGCCCAGAAGTCTACAACAACGACGCCCGGGTCATTCAGAACCAGAGCTTCAAACGTGGATTCATCAAACGTAAGCAAAGAGTCATTCGACACAGGGAAGCCTCCAATCGCGCCAAAAGAGAGCGCTTTTTTCCACATTCTTTACAATATGGCATTTTATCATACACAAAATGAAAAGGCAATACATAGAAAAGGGGAGGACGGCGTTTTTGGACGATCGCGCAAGCGAGAGCACCTGCGTAAACGCTGAACAAATTCTCACTGTGCCGCCGCGTCGATTTAATCAGCAGGTACCTACAGGGAGAAAAGAGAGAAGTTGATGGCCACAAAGAAATCGACGCCGGAAAAAATCAACACCCAAAGGGCGCCCTTGGTCACGGAGCCGGCGGCGGCGCTGACTTCCCCCTCCGGTCGGTTTGTGTAGATGGTGAACGAAAAGATCAACAGCGCCAAGGCAACGATACCGCAGATGACGCCGGTCATCAGGCAGACCACGCTGAGGGCGAAATCCATCAGGCTAAGGGCAACCGTGATGACGTTGACAAAAAGAGCCAAGAAGACCAACAGGCGCGCCGTGGCGACAGAAGCCCTCTTCTGACGGCGTTCCAGCGAGGCGCCGTCGACATGAGTGTACATTGTGTTGACAGACTGACCGCAATACATACAGATTAAGCTGTTTGGCGGCACCTCTCTGCCGCAGCGTCGGCAAGGCGGCCGGCTGCCGTACATCACCGCACCCCCGGCATTTTCATCCAGTTGTTGGTCTGCCCGCCCATCAGCCCCTTGACCCGCTGAACGGTAACCAGAGGGTTGAACGCATCGTCCACCAGGATGGCGATTTCCTGACGGAGCATGGTACCGTAGCTGTTGGGCGCGTCTATGTATGTCGCAATGTAACGGGCGGTCGTGGGTCTGTACTTCAGACCATCCAGAATGTTGAGCACCCCTTCCTGAATCATCGCGGGGTTCAGAGGCGGGAACTGAATCGAGGAGGGACTCTTGAAGCCATACGCGACATGATTGCGCAGGTAGTCCTCGTACATGCGCTCGGCGGGCGTCTTCTCCGGTTGGGCGGCCGCGGCCGGTTCACTGCCGAACACCTGCACGATTTTAGCAAATTCGTCGGCCGTCAGAATGCCGTCGGTCATCAGTTTGGAGATCGCGGCGATTTTTTCTTCTCTGGTCATGGTGACCCTCCTTAAGACAGTGTCTGTTGAGCCGATTATATAGAAAGCGCAAACATTTTTCAACCCGCAGAGGTCCTGTTTGTTTGGCGGGCCGGGCGACCCGGCGCTTATTTGTTTCTAACAAACAAAAAACGCAAAAAAAACAAAGGAACACAGGTTCCTTTGTCAAAAATAGGAGGGGAAAAAGATGAAATCAAAAATCGTGATGAAAAAAGCAACTTGGGGGGAAACCCCAACCGCCTGATCTGTTTATAGTATAGCGCGGGAATGTTACAAAGGAAGGGCAGAGATGTTACAGAAATATTAACTTCTGTGAAAAGTATATGAACATTTGTGGGAAAGTGAACTTATCATGACTTCCCTCCGAGAGCATGCGCTTTCGCCCGTCCAAGGTCATCGCTGAATAAATCGACGCGGCAGCACGGCGAGAATTTTTGCGCCCCGGGAAGGCGCAAAAACGCAGGAATGCTTTGTGCCTTTCTTGGAAGAGCCGAGTCGCCCATAGGTGGAATAGTAAATCGCAGAGTCTGAAAACCAAGAAAGCGTCTCTTGCGCAACGGGTTTCTGTTTTCAGGATCAGAGATGGCTTATTTCACCGGCCATGGGACGCGCTTGAGGCTTGACAAGTTTTTGCAACGCCCCCGGGGCACAAAAAGGCCGGTGTGATGTTGTGGCGTATTTGTTCAGCGGTTACCTAGACTTTGACGATCACCCCCGACGCAACGATTGAAAAAAGTCGGAAAGCAGCGCGGCGCAGGCTTCCGCCATCAGACCGCCGTACACGGCCGGGCCGGGGTAAATGCCGTATTCAAACAGCGCGAGCCGGGATATGACCGCGCCGGCCTTGTCGTCCCGCGCGCCATAGTACAGCCGGGCGACGCGGGCGGCCCAAATGGCTCCCGCACACATGGGACAGGGCTCCAGCGTGACGTAAAGACGGCAACCGGTCAGCCGCCAGTCGTTCAGACGGCGGCAAGCCTCCTGAATGGCGGTCAGCTCGGCGTGCGCCAGCACATTGGAAGCGCGCTCGCGTTCGTTGAAGCCGCGCCCGACAACCTGTCCGTCAGGCGCAACGATCACGCAGCCCACCGGGACCTCCCCCAGTAGCGCCGCCTGAGCGGCCAGCTCCAGGGCCTGTTCCATATAGGCCTCATGCTCCAACAATGCCCATCCCCCCTATATTACCCAAGACAATCAAGAATCAAACCAGAGGACTTTTTGTCATTATTATTGTATCACGGGAGAAGGAGGATTGGCCAGTGCTGACTCCGAAAGGCTATGGCCGGGGTTTTATTGTGGACAATTAAACTTGCAATCTTCAAATAACCAAAGAGCCGTCCGCTCCGGGGTTGACAAGGGGGCAAATCCAATGGTATACTCGTAAGGCCGCTTCAAAGGGGTATTTCTAAGTGAGCCGGTCCGCTTTCGTGCCGCCGCTCCACCCTCCGAGCGAGATTAGAATAAGCGAGGAATTCCGCGTGACAGCCATTTTTGAAACGGGTGGAAAACAGTACAAGGTGACCGAAGGCGACATTCTCTACATCGAGAAGCTGGACGTCGCCGAAGGGGACGCCGTCGAATTCGACCGTGTGTTGGGCGTATTCGAGGGAGAGAAAATCAAGTTGGGTACCCCGCTGGTCTCCGGTGTGAAAGTCACCGCCACCGTCGTGAAACACGGCAAAACCAAGAAGATTCTTGTCTACAAGATGAAGCCCAAGAAAAACTATCGCCGCAAGCAGGGTCATCGCCAGCACTACACAAAGATTCAGATTGACAAAATCGTAGTGTAAGCGCTTCGCTCTCATGAGAGGGGCAGGCCGCCCTCATGGACTTCCCCCGATATTAATGTTTCTGCGGCGAAATGAATTCGCCTCCGAAACGAATGGATTCCCCGCGGGGGGGCGTCCACAGCAGAATGGCATTTTTTCAAAGTGAATCCGGGAAATTGATTTGGTTACGGTCTGGTTACGACGGTTCCCCGCCGGAATCAAAACACAACATTGATATTGAGATGCGGAGGCTAACGATATGGCACATAAAAAAGGTATGGGTTCGTCGCGCAACGGACGCGACTCAAAATCCAAGAGACTGGGCGCCAAGCGCGCCGACGGTCAGGTTGTCCTGGCCGGCAACATTCTGGTTCGCCAGCGCGGCACCAAAATTCATCCCGGCATCAACGTGGGCAAGGGCAGCGACGACACCCTTTTCGCCCTCAAGACCGGACGTGTCCGTTTCGAGCGCCTGGGACGCGACCGCAAGCAAGTCTCGATTTACGAGGCCGAGTAATCAAAAACACAAGGGAGGCCGGGCATAGCCCGGCCTCTTAAAACATCCGAATCTCTAAACATCCGCATTTTATGGGAGTACCGTTATGTTTGTCGATACCGCGAAAATCACCATTAAGGCCGGTAAGGGCGGCGACGGCTGCGTCGCGTTCCACCGTGAAAAATATGTCGCCGCGGGCGGCCCCGACGGC
>JAVBPF010000032.1:0-20965 GCA_031549735.1 Oscillospiraceae bacterium | reverse complement strand
CAAATCGATGAAACGGCGTTACGGTTTTTCAAGCAGTTCGTCGCGGCCGGGACCGATGGAAACCATGCGCACCGGCACTCCAATGAGAGCTTCCAGATGCTCAATGTAGTCGCGGCAAGCCTCGGGAAGATTTTGGTAAGAACGAATACCGCGAAGATCACATTTCCAACCGGGCATGGTCTCTAAAACAGGCTTGGCCCGATAGAGCTGCTCTGTGTTCAAAAAACTCGTAGTGGTATGGTCGCCGAGGTCATAGGCAACACAAATGGGGATTTCATCTAAATAACCCAGCGCATCGACCACGGTGAGCACAACTTCGGTGGCACCCTGTGTCCGGCATCCATATCGCGTGGCCACGGCGTCAAACCAGCCGACACGGCGCGGTCGTCCGGTGGTGGCGCCGAATTCGCCGCCGTCAGCGCCGTTTCGGCGCAGCAGATCGCCTTCTTCGCCAAACAGCTCGGCCACAAAGGGGCCGGCTCCGACGGCACTGGAATAGGCTTTGGCCACGGTGACAACCCGTGAGATCTTGTGGGGGGGCAACCCGGCACCGATGGAACCGTATCCGGCCAGGGGGGAAGAGGAGGTTGTGAACGGATAGATACCGTGATCTACATCTCGCAACGCGCCCAGTTGGCCCTCCAGCAAGATGTTTTTGTCCTCGCACAACGCACTCTGGAAAAACTCCGCTGTGTTGGCCACAAAGGGCTTGAGCCACTGCTTCCAAGACATGAGTGTTTCAAACAGCTCATCGGCGTTGATCTCGTCCTTGTGATACAGGTGCTTCATCAATACATTTTTTACTTCAATAACACGGGTCAGTTTGTCTCTGAGCTTCTCGGGATCGCCCATCACTTCACAGACCTGAAAGCCAATTTTCGCGTATTTATCCGAATAAAAGGGCGCTATGCCCGACTTGGTTGATCCGAATTGGCGATCGGCCAAGCGCTCTTCCTCCAGCGTATCAAACAAGACATGATAAGGCATCAGCAATTGAGTGCGATCGCTTACAATGAGGCGGGGCGCCGGCACGCCGCGGGCAATGATGGCGTCATATTCCGAAATCAATGCCTGCACATTGAGCGCAACGCCAGGGCCCAGTACGTTGGTGACATGCGGATTGAACACGCCGGACGGAAGAAGGTGCAACGCAAACTTCCCGTAAGGACAGACGATGGTGTGTCCCGCGTTGTTGCCGCCCTGAAACCGGACGACGATATCAGCTGAGCCGGCGAATTTGTCCGTGATTTTTCCCTTGCCTTCATCGCCCCAATTGGCGCCCACGATGGCTGTAACCATTTCATATCCCCCAATATAAGAGCGGACTGAGCTGTCCGCCTGTATCCGGTGCCAATCGAAACCGGTGTTGAAATCAAAAGCGTCGTTGTTCCTCTGCCGGGCGTCTTATACGGAAGCCAATGGCTCGTCCCTGTGACCGATGAAAACCAACGTGACCGATCCGGTCATCTCGCGACGGACATCCACACAAGTTGAATCACGGCTCTGTGTGCATTTTGGTGAGCTCCATGAGGAGAAACCTCTCGTCTACCCATCACAGTATATAGGACACCGATGTGTTTGTCTACGCAAAAACAGGACGAAAACGGCCGCGAACGGAACGGTAATCCGTGTTTTTCAGAAGAGACGACGTGCCCGACGACGTGCAAATCAGGCGTTTTTGAGCGGGTATTCGGACAACAAATCATCGAGGATTGCGCCGTATGCATCCTCAGTCAGGAGATTTTTTGCCCAGATTTGCCAAGCCGGGCCGCCCGAAGCCACAAAATAGATCACATGGGCGCCGTAATCACTCTCGACAACCGTCGTGTCGCTCGGGACGCGGGACGGATCGAAGCACCAATCATCAAAAGCGCCGCCGACAGAGCCCAATCTGACATCCTCCAACAGGCCGTTGTTGTCGTAGACCGAGTTGTCCATGGAAGAGGCTTGGGCAAGTTCAACAAAAGACTGTTCCGTCTTTGCGCCGGCCTTCCACTCGTCATAGAGTTTCTGCGCGGCGTCCAGATCTTCGGTCATTATGTGCCGTACGCTGACCACATTGCCCTTGGGGACGTCGTCTTCGCTCTTGTGTTGTTCGTAATAATTTTCAATCTCCTGATCTGTGGGCTCTAAAGAATCAAGGAGTTCTTCCTCGTAACGAACGGACAGAAGATAACGATCCAGAATGCTTTCCAGCCGATCCTGCGTGAGGCCCGCACAGAAAAACTTTACCAGCAGATCGTCAAGGCTGGTTTTTTCCTCTTTGGCATACTCGGAGAGATCATCAATCAGTGCCTGCTTAGAGGCTTTGTCCTCAGCGGTTAGTGTTACATTGTGCTTCAAAGCCTCACCATAGAGCGCATATATATGGTGGATGTCGTCTTTTGTGACGTCGGTAAAAAAATCCTGCCAGGAGGTGCCCTCCGAATTGGTCTGCTTGGCCAGAGATTTTGAAATATCCAAGTTTTGTACGTCCTCGCTTGAGCGGGAGTACATATTGATGCTGGTCATATAGAAATAGCTGAATTCGTAACCGTAGATTTCATAGTCGCCGATCGTCAACAGCACCGCCTCGGAATCCACATAAACCCAGGGAGACTGGATGTTTAGCCCGGATACTTTCGCCGAGGGGGTCGGAGAGGGGTCTGAGGAGGGGGAGGTGCTGGGGGCGCTGTTGTTCGTTTGACAGGCCGATAAAGCCAGACAGGCCAGCAAAAGGAACGCGGCGATGATTCGTTTCACAATTCATTCTCCCAGGATGATTTCGAAGCAAAATAGTTGACCGCAACGCGCTGCCGCGCGACTTCGAATTCATCGTAAAGTTTTTTTATGTGTATGGCCAACAAGGGGAAAGCACACGTTGAGTATACCATTGCTGCGTCGGTTGCGCAATCCTGAACCATCCAGTTTTCCGGTTGAATACACTTTTGTGGTGTTCAGAAGGCAAGAATAAAGGAGGACGGGCATCCGTCCTCCGATGGAAATTTCAAATTCTCCGCCGACTCGGCACACGCCGACTTGTGCGGTATTACCTTAGGTCGCCGTTTTGCCGCCGCGTATGACCGTCGCCTCGCGCGCCGAGCCAAACTGGGACAGCCAGGCGGTGGCGTCCTCAATGGGGCCGTCATAGAAAATATCAATCACGTGTCCCTTGACAGCGCTTCCAGTATCAACAGCATGAAGTGTGAGGTCGCCCACCTCAATAAAGCTGCCCAGCGGGATGATGTTCGGGTCGACGGCACAGGTGACCAGATGGCGCGAACGCACGCCAAGGGCGGTTTGGTAGCCCCATATACCACCGTCACAATATGGGGTATAAACGGTGAGGCGGAACATGCCCAGATCGGAGGGGATGGGAGATGTCTTGACGGTTCGCCGGGTCTTGTCCGCATCATCGCTCTGTGCCTCGCTGTCGGCAGCGCCAGCCGTTTTAGCCAACGCGATGGTTTCCGCGTCCTGAGCAAGCGCAAAACAAAGAGATGAAAGGGCGATGTCGTTGTCCGAAACCGAGTCAACGGCGGCGCCTCGCAGCCAAGAAGAGGGGAGCGTCATGGCCTCGGCCGTGAAAGCGCGCCGTGACGTGCCGCGAGCGGACACGGCGCAAACGATCACGAGGATACCGGTAAAAAGCCATATCCATCGGACACGAACGGGGATCAGGGAATGTTTCTTTCTGTTCACAGTGGAACCTCCGAATTCTCTATCTCCGTGGGTAAACGTACGAAACAGGATTGCCCGTTTTGTATGAGACTATACGTCTGTGCTTTTGTCTTCCATGAAGTTTATGCCAAGCTTGCCCACCATATGCTTCGGGTTAATGGGAAAACATCTTGACAATTACCGCAATCGTTTCTATAATGAATCTTGCTTGCCGGCAAAGTCGGCGTCAAGCGTCAGGGCAAACCGTTATACGCAGTCGTGCTACTGTAGCTCAGTTGGTAGAGCAGCTGATTCGTAATCAGCAGGTCGTGTGTTCGAGTCACATCAGTAGCTCCAGCAGCCTGGGAATGTCTTTCCCGGGCTGTTTTTGTTTTGTCAGTGCGCCAAAATTCTCACGGTGCTACCGCTCTCACGGTGCTACCGCGTCGATTTATTCATCATTTACCTAGTATACCGATTTTATGAACATTTTTCAAGTAGGAGTGGCTGAATTGGCGTGCGCTTGACAAAAAGGGGGCGGAGAAACGAGCGAAATCACCGCTGTTCAGCCGTTCGGACCGAAGCCATTCGGCGAGCGCGTCATATGAAAAAAGCACCGGTGGACACCGGTGCTTTTTCATAATCGTTTTTCTACTGTGCGGCATTCCAGGCTTCGGTCACGCCTCTCTGATGCTCGGCGGCGAACGAGGTGTTTCCGTTGTGGGTAGTGCTGCCGCGGAAATGGATACAGACCTGACCGTCCATGTTGTTGCCACTGATGGTACCGGTGGCGTGGGGCTGACCGTTGATGGATCCGGCTATCGTGTGACCGTTGATGGTGACCCAAACCGGTCGAACAGCCCAACTCCATACACCGCCAAAGGTCTCCTTCATGATGGCCGTGTCTTCCTTCGTGAGCGTCTCGACATCGGCGTGGCTGCCGTTGGAGAAGCTCTGTACGTAGTAAACCTTACCGCTCCGGACATCATAGACCTTGGCGGGCGTGTAGGTTTTGAAGATCGTCTTGACCTCCGACCAGTCGAGCAGCTCAACCGAACTGGCGGCTGTGACCGATCCGGTGGTCACATACTCGGACTTGATGTACCCCTCAGAGCCGTTTACCTTGACCTTGGACCAATTCTTCGCATCGTAGGAAATCATGGTCACGACCGTGCCGGCGTTCAGTGTGGAGAGGATGGCGCTGTCGGTGGAAGCGCTCTTGCGGAGGTTGACTCGGGTGCTGGTTCGGTAGGTCTCCGATGTTGTCGCTGCGGCTGCTGATGTTGCTGTGGCGGTTGAGGCCGACGCCGACGCGGTCAGGTACTCGGATTTGATATAACCCTCGGCACCATTTACCTTGACCTTCGACCAGCCTTTGGCGTCATAGGAGATCATTGTGACGGCGGCACCGGAATTGAGCGTGGAGAGGATGGCGCTGTCGGTGGAGGCGCTTTTGCGAAGGTTGACTCTGGTGTTCGTTTTGTAGGTCGTCGTGGAGGCCGCCGTTGCAGCTGTGGTTGTGGCCGTTGCCGTGGCGGTTGAGGCCGGCGTCGACGCGGTCAGATATTCGGATTTGATGTATCCTTCGGTACCGCCTGCCTTGACCTTTGACCAGCCTTTGGCGTCATAGGAGATCATGGTGACGGCGGTGCCGGAATTGAGCGTGGAGAGGATGGCGCTGTCGGTGGAAGCGCTTTTGCGGAGATTGACCCGGTCATTGGTTTTGTAGGACGTCGTCGAGGCAGTGGTCGCGGTGGAGGCCGCAGCGGTCTTGGACAGATACTCAGATTTTATGTAGCCCTGTAGGCCGCTCAAACTGATCTTGGACCAACCGGCCGCGTCATAGGAGGCAACGTCAACCACGGTTCCACTGTCGACTGTTTTGAGTATGTCGGCGTTTGTCGAAGCACTTTGACGAATATTGACACGTGCCGTGGTTTTATAGGGCTCTGCGCCGGCGCCAATGGCCTGCACAAAGAAAAGACAGCCAATAATAAGAGACAACCCCAACACTTTCACAGACCCAAAAAGGTGACGTTTCATCCTTCTTCGCTTCCTTTCGACACAATCTTTGTCCAAATCCTATCATGTCGGAGGTCGAGAGTCAAGACAAATTTTAACCGTTTTGAAATTTCTTGTTACCGTTTTGTAACCAATTGATGATGTGTTCAACGGGGCGTTTTGCTTCAAGCGTCCTGCTCGCAGACAAATACCGTGTCGGTGTCCCGGCACAGATACTGCACGGCGGTGCGGCCGGTTGTCGCGGCTACCGGCAGACCGCCCGGCGGCATCAACCGCTGTCCGGCGAAGTAGCAGAACCTTATGTTATCCGGTACGCCGGAGTGAGAGCGCATGGCGGCCTTTTTCGGGACCAGTGTCATATAGGAGCCACGCCAGGTGCCGCAATAGCGCTCGTAGGTCAGCGGCGTGGCCAGGTCGGACACCTCGATACGGTTCTTCGCGCGCGGGACATGTGCCGTGAACGCATCGGACACGCGTTCAAGCAGGGCCTGCTTTTCCGCGGTATACCGTCCGTCCTCCCGGGTGCGCCGCCAGAAGTCGTAGCTGTCGCCGGCGAGTGGCATGGTGACGGCCGTCTTTCCCGCCGGGGCGAAGCCGCGTCCGGCGTAAACGTTGGCTTCCAAAAACGGATAGGTTAGCCCGCCTGCCGTCAACGGAGCCACAGGTTTCCAGTTCATCACATGGGGCAGATCGCTCAGGTCGGCGTCCACGCCGAGGGAAACAAAGGAGGTGACGACCGGACCGGCCTCGGAGCGCATTGTTCTGAGCCATCCCGCCTCTGGGGGACAATCGAACAGCTTCTCCGCCGTCATGGTATCAACGGTCACAATGACGGCGTCGGCGTCCAGTCTCTTTCCGCCAAGCGACACGCCCACCGCACGGCCATTCTCGACCAGGACACGATCGACGACGGCCTTGTATTGGATGGTTCCGCCCAGCGAGGCAAACCGTTTCGTCATGCGCTCAACAAACGGCAGCGAACCGCCTTCGGGGAAGCCGCCGTCGCCGGCCGACATGGAGGCCAGCGTCATCACAAGTGCTGTGGCGTAGTATTCGTCAATCATGCAGGCGCGCAGTGCACTCTGGATGCCCTCGTGGGAAAACCGGCGGGCGTATTCCTCACAATTTATTTTTCCCAGCGCAGCCAGGTGGGGCAGCATGGGCAGCAATTTCAGCGCGGCCAGTCCGGAGGGGGCTTTCTGCGTCGCCTTGAGGCCTTTTACGTGCCCCAGCGGCATGGTGAGGTTGCCGAAACGGTGTATGTCTCCGCACAGGCGCCGGATGGGTTTACTATCTTCCGGCGCTATGGACAGCAGGTGTTTTTCCAGCTTGTCGGCGTTACGGAAGAGCTTGATCGCGACACCGTTGTGGTCGTATTCGGCAAAGGTCTCCGGACAGATGACCGATACCGAATCATCCAGCGCGCCCAGGTGGCGCCATACCTTATAAATCGGGTTTTCCTTGCTTGAGCCGGTCAGCCAGTGCATGCCGCCCTCGAACAGGTAATCTCCGCGTCGCCACGAGGTGCAATTGCCGCCGGCAATGGCATGCGACTCCAAAATGGTGGTCTCAAATCCGCAGCCTGCGGCGTAAATACCGGCGCTAAGTCCCGCAATGCCGCCGCCCACAACGATAACCTTTTTCATCAAAACGCCTCCCGTATGTTTGTGTCTACCCTATATCATCCACACCCCGGTTGTCAACGTCACCGGGGTGTTTTCTGTTGTCATAAAAAATCAGATCAAAACGGTGCTAAACCGGGACAACCCCTCATAAGATGGGGACAAGGGAGGCGGAGCTATGGAGGAATACATGAGTGCGATCGCCCTGCTGCCGGCCACGATACGCGCCGCGGCACAGACCTTGCCGCAACGGCTGCGCGGCCGGGCCGAGGAAATCCGAATGCGCGTCGGCCAGCCGCTGACAGTGCTGGCTGAGAACGAGGAGCACATCTTGCCCGCCGACCGACCCTTCCGGATCCAGCCGCTCGATCTGGAGCAGATGGTGGAGGCGGCGACGCGCGGATCGGTACATACGGCGCTGGAGAACATCCGCTCCGGGTTCCTCACGGTGCGTGGCGGCCATCGCATCGGCCTGTGCGGCACGGCGGTGGTCAAGGAAGGCGAAATCTGTAACCTTCGGCATCTGTCCTCATTGTGTCTGCGCATCGCGCGGCAAATCCCGGGCGCTGCCGACGATATCCTGCCCCGTCTGCTGGACAACGGCCGTCTGCCCAACACCATGATCGTATCGCCGCCCGGACTGGGTAAGACGACTTTGCTGCGGGACATGGTCCGCCAGTTATCGGACGGAAGGGACGGGCGCTCACCGGTGCGTGTGGGGCTTGTGGACGAACGGAGTGAGATCGCCGCTTGCTATATGGGCCAGCCGCAACTGGATGTGGGCGCGCATACCGATGTTTTGGACGGCTGTGCCAAGGCCAAGGGCATGATGTGGCTACTGCGCGGGCTGTCACCCGATGTCCTGGCCGTCGATGAGGTGACCACACCCGAGGACGTGGCCAGTATGATCCAGGCCAGTCATTGCGGCGTCAGGCTTCTCTGTACACTGCACGCCGAGGTTGAGGACGACTTGCTGCGGCGCCCACTGTACAAGTCACTGCTCCCCATGTTTCAAAAGTGCGTCATGATTGAGGGCGATCGGCGCGCGCGCGTGCTGCGTATTCTTGATCTAAGTAACCGCTGATCCATACGGCGCGGCGCTTCGCTGGGCTTTTAACACCAAAGCAACGGTTGAATCAATACGTTGATTCGTCATTCACTTTACGAAGAAGGGAGAGAAACCATGATCCAGATTCTCGGCGCCATATTGGTGACAGCCTCGACCACGGCGGTGGGGTTAGCGGCCGTGCAGCGACTGGGCGCGCGCGTGACACTACTGTCTGGATTGGTGCACGCGTTGGAGTACATGCAAACCGAGATCTATTTCAACTTAACGCCGCTCCCGGTCATTCTGGAGCACTTATCTCAGACGGCCGCCGCCCCGCTCAAATCATTTTTCACACGCAGCGCTTCCTATATGGACAAGCTGGGGGACTGCAGTTTTTCCTCTCTGTGGCAGTGCGCCATCCAGGAGTGTCGAAACGATTTTCAGGGGGCGGAGGCACAACTGCTGGCCGACATGGGCTCGATGCTCGGCAAGTACGACGCGGAGGCGCAATGCCGCGCCATCGCCTATGCGCGGGCAAGGGTGGAGGCGTTGTTGGAAAACGCCGAGAAGGAAAAAGCGCGGCAGGGAAAGGTATACGGCGTACTTGGCGTAATGTGCGGCCTGGTCATCGTGATCATTTTGATCTAGCCACTCGACGTAATACGACTTTGCTTTACATAACAAACAAACTGAAAAGCGAAACCCCTTTACAGGCCTATGCGGCCGGACAGGAGAATGCTTGATGCAGATAGATTTGATTTTCAGAATTGCAGGAATCGGCCTCATAGTGGGGGTGCTCAATCAGCTGCTGATCAAGTCAGACCGGTCGGAGCAGGCCATGATGGTGACGCTGGCCGGGCTGGTGGTGGTGATGATGCTGTTGGTGCGCGAGGTGGGCGGTCTGTTCACGATGATTAAGTCCACCTTTGGATTTTAGCGATGACCGGACTGTGGAAAATCGTGATTCTCGCTCTGACAGGCGTGTTTGGCGCCGCCGTCATCAAAAAAGGGGAGAGCGCACTGGCGCAGGCCATGACGGTGGCCGTCGCCGTGGTCGTTTTGTTCCTGACACTGGGCGCGCTGGAGCCGGTCGTGGCCTTTTTCCACGAGCTTTCCGCCATGTCCGGGCTTGACACAGGCCTCTTTTCACCGGTCATCAAGACGGTTGGCATCGGTATTGTCACGAAAATTGCCGCCGAGCTTTGTCGCGACGCGCACGAGGGCGGCGTGGCCGCGACCGTGGAGCTGGCCGGAACGGCTATCGCTCTCTATGTGGCGCTGCCGCTGCTGACTTCGGTAATGCGTTTGATCGTGCAAATGATATGAGACGGCTTTGCTCTCGTGGCCGTCTCAAAGCGGGGAGCCATTCCATGAAACGATTGATTTGCGTGGTATTCTGCCTGTTTACGCTGTCGCTGACCGGCCTGGCTGCCTTGGCCGCGACATCGGCCGAAGCACCGGAAATTGTCATGGCCGATGAGTTGGAGCTGGATGAACTGCAGCGTAGCGTGCCCAGCGACGCGCAGCAGATTTTGGGAGACCTGTCGCCAGACGATACAGACGGACTAAGCGATGGACTCAACCAAACGGCCCGTGCGGTGACCTCACGGTTTGGCGGACTGCTGGGCGAGGCGCTGAAGAACATTTTCTCCCTTTTGGCGGTGGTGGTGCTTTGCTCGATTGTGCGCGGTCTGGACAGGGGAACGCATCAGCAGCATGTCGACGTCACGCGGGTGGCGGGTGTGTTGGCCATCGCCGCGCTGTCGTTTGGGCGTGTCGGATCCTTGTTGGAGGTCGGGCGGCAGACCATACAGCAGATGTGCGACTTTTCCAAGGGGCTGCTACCGGTATTGGCCGCCAGCGCGGCGGCGTCGGGCGCGCCGGTGTCCGGGGCGGCGAAGTATGTGGGGACACTCATCTTCTCCGACCTGCTGGTCACGCTCATTACGCGTGCGCTGGTGCCGATGGTCTATGCCTATATCGCCTGCCTTACGGCCTCGGCCGTGCTGGGGGACGACACCCTGACCAAAGTGGCGGGGTTCATCAAGTGGATTACGGTCACCGTACTGACTGTTTTCATGTTCGTGTTCGTCACCTATCTAAGCCTGAGCGGTGTCATCACCGGCAACACCGACACGGTCGCGCTGAAGGGCCTTCGGCTGGGCATCTCCACCGCCGTTCCGGTGGTGGGCGGGATTGTATCGGATGCCGCCGACACGGTGATGGCCGGCGCGAGTATGCTCAAGAGTACGGTGGGGCTGTTCGGCCTGTTCGCTATTCTGGCCATCGTTATCATCCCTTTTCTCCGAGTCGGTTTGCAGTATCTGCTGTACAAGGCGCTGGGGGCCGTGGCCGCACCGCTGGCCGACGGACCGATGCAGAAGTATATCGAGGGGCTGGGGGGCGCGTTCGCGCTCATCCTGGCCATGACCGGGTCGAGCTGTTTGCTGCTGCTGATTTCGATCACCTCCACACTCTCAGGAGGGGGGATACATACGTGACCAGTCGAACGGGCCGTGAAAGCGGTTGCTCCAATGATGGAAATACTATAATATTTGATACAGGATAAATTATAGAAAGTAATCATGAGAGGTGTACCGATGCTGGATGTTTTGCGGGATTGGATTGTGGGGATTGCGGCGGCGGCGTTTTTAACCGCCATCGCTCAGGCGGTTTGTCCCGAGGGCACGGTCAAGCGTGTTACACGCATGGCGGGCGGTTTGGTGCTGATTTTGGCGGTTGTACGCCCGCTTCTGCGCGTCCAGCCGGTTGACCTCACGCAGACGCAGACACAATATGATGTGATGGTGCAGGAAGAGACAGAACGAGCGGGTCGGGCAGGCGATCGAATGGTACAACAACTCATAGAAGAAAAGACGGCGGCATATATTTTGACCGAGGTACAAACCCGGAAGTTGTCCCTTGCGGTCTCGGTGCGTGCCGAGGCGTCACAGGACGGCTCCTATCCTCTCCCGTATTCCGTCCGTCTGCGCGGATCCGTGTCCGCCGCGGAGCGGGCATCCCTGTCCGACTGGATCGATCAAACGGTTGGCATCCCCGCTGCGCGGCAGAAATGGGAGCCCTGATCGGAAAAGAGGCGCCTATACGGGCGCGGTGGAAAGGAGTCGTGATGATGTCGCTTGCTAAGCTTTGGGACAAAAGCCGTGCCCTGCTGGGACGGTACAAGTATCTGGGGATCGTCGTGCTGGCCGGCATTCTGCTGCTTGTTTGGCCATCCTCGTCCAAGGAGGAGGAGACAAAGGGGGGAGACATGACAGAGACGGTGACTTTTTCGGTGGAGGATATGGAGAAACGGATCGCCGATGCGCTGACGCAGATTCGCGGCGTTGGACAGACACAGGTGGTTCTTACGCTCAAAACCGATATGGAGGTCATTCTGTCCCAAGATGAGAGCACAAGCCAACGGCGCAGCATGGACGGTGACATGCTGGATACATACGAGAGCCAAACCGACTCGAAGCCACTAACTGTCACGTCCGGTTCCAACGGACAGCAGCCGGTGGTGGTCGGACGCATCTATCCGGAATACAAGGGCGCACTCATTGTCTGCGAGGGCGCGGACAATGCGGAAGTGAATCTGCGTGTATTGGAGGCAGTAGCGTCGTTGACCGGTTTGGGCACGGATAAAATCACCGTGGTTCCCATGAGCAAACCTTGAGCAGGAACCATCCTATTTCTTGCTCGAAACAGTTAAAGGAGGATTCATCGCATGAGAATTTGGAAACGGAACGCGGTGGTTTTCACCGTCATACTCTTTGTATGCGTGGCGCTCTATTTAAGCTGGAGTTACAACAAGGGTGAGGGCGATGACTTGCTGGCCGGTTTGGACACCAGTGAAGTTGGGCAGGCCGGACAGAGTGATGTTGGTGGCAGTGATCTCATTCTGGACGAGATCGGCAATCCCACCATCGTGGACGGTTCGGATGCGGGCGACGCGTCGCCCGCCGATCAGGAAAATACTTTTTTCACGGAGGCGCGCCTGGATCGGCAACGCGCGCGTGACAGCGCTATCGCCATCTTGAAGGAGAATACCGGTGAGGACATCACCGACCAGCAGACCAAGGACAAGGCGACGGCCGAAATCGAGACGCTGGCCAAGAACGTGATGAGTGAAGCGCGTATTGAGGGTCTGGTCAAGGCCAAGGGGTTCACCGACTGTGTGGCCTATCTGAACGCTGACGGGATTCGTATTGTGGTCGAGCCGCCTGAGGGCGGATTGATGGCGGCCGATCTGGCCAAAATCACCGACATCGTGTTGTCCGAGGTGAAGCTGTCGCCCGAGCAGATCAAGATTACACCGAGCGATACCTGAGGCGCTCCATGAAGAAACGCTGTACACACGAGTGGAGACCGCCCGCCGAGAGGGAGGTCTCCACTTCGCTTTCTTGCTGTTTCGCTTGAGGTTACAAAAATCCGCACTGAAAAAGAGCGTCTCTGGACGCCGAAGCGGCCAGAGACGCTCTATAAGTTTTTGGATCAGAGACCAATCGTGTGTCAACTCTGGGTTTGCTCCCTGACTCTGAACAGCACCATCTCGCGAATGAGATCGTAGGGCAGCACCAGATTGTGCGGGAATTGTACGCCGCCTTTGGAGCGTTTGTAGGCTGACAGCCGCTCGTCAAACGCCGTCATGGCGCTCGGCGCAGGGTAGAAGCCAATATGATTCTTGTGTGCCGCGAAATGCGCCAAATTGCCGCTGAGCACAAAGGTGGGCATGTCCCAGGAGATCTTTTCCTTGATTTCCGGGGAGCATCCAAGAACGAGCGTTCTGAGCGCGTCCAATCTCTCACGCACCTCGCCGTCGTACTGGGCGATGTACGCCTCGACCGTTTCCGGACTGCCCGCTTTTTGAGGCATTCTTTCGATCAGCGTGACATGTATTTTGTCGCCGGGCTGTTTCCCGATACGCTCCCGAATGTCCTTCCGGACGCCGATGATGTGGCAGGGGGTGCCCATTTTGACAACTTGACCGTCATATTCTTCTCCATCAAACGTCGCGTGTACCGGCACGCGGCCCTTGCCGAAGGTTTCTTTGACGTCGAAGGGGATCTCTACATACGCGCCGTTGATTTCTGGCGTCTTTTTGATAATCGCGTCGAACTCGTAGATCTTGTCCATCCGATTCATTCTCCTTTGTGTTTCAATAAAGGGAGCGGCTGGTCGGATATTCTCAAATGGTCTTGCTAAAAAAGAACCGACAAATGGCTACTCGATTTCAGGCACTCCGCCGATACTACCATAGTATTTTACAGCAATGATGTCAACCTGCGGCCGGTAGTTTTTTTGCGCCAGAAAAGAGGATCCAGACCTGGCTATCAACCAACAAAGTCTGGATCTGAGACGGATAGTCAAAACCACGCGTTGAACGCGTGGTTTTGACTATCCCAGGAAGGGCATATTACTGACCAGCGCCTCAAGGCACATCATGAGGATTCGCCAACCGCATTCCTTTTACAGGCCGCCGATAGGAGACATCACAGACGGTACACGTCCTGAATGCAGATTCGCATCTTGCTGCACAACAGGATCAAGTCCTTGGCCCGAACGCATATCCTAAAGAGGGCGGTCAGCTACGACGACCGCCGAGACCTGACCGAGAAACACCGAATCTATCACGACGCATTGGGCGGCAACGGAAACCTGGACAGCATCATGGCCGACCTGATGCGCGTGCCACTGAAATAGGAGGATTACTATGAAAATCGATTGGAAACGCAAACTTTCGTCCCGCAAGCTGTGGATGGCTGTGGCCGGGGCGGTCGTTGGTATCGTCAAGTTGTTCCAGGGTGGTGACGGCGATCTTTACGGCACCATCATCCTGTTGGGTGCCGTTGTGTCGTACATCGCCGGTGAAGGCTGGGTTGATAAGGGGCAAGGTGAGACCGGTGAGTAAACATGCCCGCGTTTTCGCGCCCGGGACGTTGAAAAGGATCTGTGCGGTGCAGGGCTCGCAGCCGGTAGAGGACATCCGGACGGTCCGCGCCCGAGTCGGCGCCGACATCATGATTAACGGCGGGCTGTTTAACCTGACCACCGGTGCGACTGCATGCGGGCTTAAGGTTGACGACGTTTGGGTGCGTAGAGCCTATGGCGTGTACGGGCTGGCTATGAACGGCGACAGGGCGCAGGTGGTTTACATGGACAACGCCCGCGACGCGCTGTGGAGCGATTTTGTCCAAGGCTATGGGGAACTGATCCTGAACGGGAACGTCAAACCCACGCCGCACCTGACCGACCGGCGCGGCCGGTCGGCGGTCGGCACCAGGGCGGATGGGTCACTGGTCATCTATGTCTGCAACGACGGCGCCGACGCGCTGACCGGGCAGGAGTTGGCCAGCAAAATGCTCGAAATGGGCTGCAACTATGCCATCAATCTGGACGGCGGCGGCAGCTCGTCCTACGTCGGGCCAGACACCACCATTTTGCCCAACCGCAAAATCGACAACTTCATCGGGATCATGCTTGCGGAAAAGGAGGAGAAGCCCATGAGCGCCGGTATTAAGGCGGATGATCTCGCGCGCCTGGTGCAGACCAAGCTCGGTCTGCCCTACGTATACGGCGCGCTAGGGCAGACCATGTCCGAGGCCATGATTCGCAGTTTCGCCAAGCAGTACCCAAGCATGTACACAAGCGCGTATCTTACCAAGACACTTGAGGCCGTCGGCAAACAGGCCTTCGACTGCGCCGGGCTGATCAAGTTTTTCGCCTGGGGCAATACAGACAACCTCAAGACCTACGACGCCGACACTGATATCAGTGCCAACACCGCCTACAGCAAGGCCTCTGTCAAGGGTGCAATCAAAACCATCCCGGAGAAGCCGGGCGTGTGCGTCTGGCTGGACGGTCACATCGGTGTATGCATCGGGGCCGGGTATGTGGTCGAAGCCAGAGGCGTCGACCACGGAGTTGTCAAGACCAGGCTCACCGACCGGCCATGGACACACTGGATGCAGTATCCCGGCGTAGATTACGCTGACGCGTCAATCTCTGCGACCACTACCGCCACCAAGCCGACGCTGCGCAAAGGCAGAAAGGGGGCAGGCGTAAAGACGATGCAGCAACAGCTAATGACTTTGGGATACAAGTTGCCCAAGTATGGCGCTGACGGTGACTTCGGCAGCGAGACAGAGGCGGCGGTCAAGGCATTCCAGAGAGCCAAAAGGCTGGTTGTCGACGGGATCGTGGGACCGAGGACGTGGGGGGCGCTGGGGTGAGGCCGTGGTTCAAGGCGCACTTTAATGACGGCACGGCGTACTGGCTGATCCTGATCGCCAGTCTCGTCATCATCATTGTCATGTTGGCGAAATAGCGGAAGGCGGCCGGGGAGTATTATCCTCGGCCGCTCTTTCTAAGCAGAAAAATGTCCCCTCTTTGCTCCCTGTGACAGGAAATATCCCCCAGTTGTCCCCTGATATTCCGGCGCAAACCTGTACAAAACGCGTGGTTTTTCAGAGTATAAAAACACTGCCATCACTTGCAGTCACAAGCAATGGCAGTGTTTTGAGTCTGGAGGCGCCACCCAGATTTGAACTGGGGAATGGAGGTTTTGCAGACCTCTGCCTTACCACTTGGCTATGGCGCCAGAATCCCATAGTGAAGAGAGAACCCCCGACCGAAAGAACCGGTGAGTAAAAGGTCGGGGCTGTCTTACAGTAAGACAACCCCTCTCTTTAGTGGAGCGGGAAACGGGATTCGAACCCGCGACTTTCACCTTGGCAAGGTGACACTCTACCACTGAGTCATTCCCGCGTATGGTGCCTCCGGTCGGAATTGAACCAACGACACGAGGATTTTCAGTCCTCTGCTCTACCGACTGAGCTACAGAGGCAAAAGTGGCGACCCGGAACGGGCTCGAACCGTCGACCTCTAGCGTGACAGGCTAGCGTTCTAACCAACTGAACTACCGGGCCACAAAGGGAACCACGAACTGACTCACAGGCTCCCCATGGTGGGAACAACAGGGCTCGAACCTGTGACCCCATGCGTGTAAAGCATGTGCTCTCCCAGCTGAGCTATGCTCCCAATTGGTTGTTGCTAGCCAGCAGCGGCAAGTGTTATTATACGGAACGTACCCCCGAATGTCAAGACCAAATTTTCAGTTTGCGTCTGCGTATACTGCAGGATAAAGAACGCTGTCGCCGACATCGGAAAAAAATTTCCCTTTTTGCCGAAAAATCGGCAAAACACGCTGGCAATCCACATGAAGGTGTGATATGATATTTTTAATACAATGGATGGTGGAGGCCAAAGTTGGCCGCCCGGGACGGGGTGAGGCAATATGGCACTGTTTCGTGAGAACATCGACCCAAGGTGCGCCTATTGTAAGTGGGGGAAACCGCTCGATCGAGACGAGATCGGTTGCGTACGCAACGGTGTGGTTTCGTCCTGGTATTCGTGTCGCCATTTTGTGTATGAGCCGTTGAAACGCGTTCCCTCCAAGCCGGTCAAGCTTAAGAAATCATTTGCCGAGATCAACTTCGAACTGTAGCCAAACCTGTTATCGATCGTCCAGGGCACGCAATTTGTTATTGCGTGCCCTGGTTTTATCATCCTATGCCATTTGACTGGCTCTTCGTGCTTATCGTCCGATTTTTGTTCGGAGCCGCTCCATAGCCTTGCGCTCAATGCGCGACACCTGCACCTGTGAAACCTTGAGGACAACGGCCGCCTTTTCCTGCGTGAGCCCCTTGTAATACCGCAGCAGCACCACCATACGCTCTCGCTCGGGCAGGGCGTCGATGGCATCCCGCAGCGCCACCTGATTGACCACCTCATCCTCCAACCCTGCTACGCCGATGAGGCCCTCTAGCGTGACGCCGTCCTCCCCAGTCTCGCGCTGCAGGGACTCCGGCAGTTCAGTGGCCATCTCGATGCCCGCGATTTCTTCGGGTGTCAGTTCGCACTTTTCGGAAAGCTCGGATAAGTGAGGCTCACGGCCCAGCATTTGCAGGAGTTCCTCGCGCGCTCTTTTGACAATCAAGGCCTTATCCTTGATGCTGCGGCTGACCTTGATCGGGCCATCGTCGCGCAGGAAGCGCCGGATCTCTCCGGCGATTTTGGGTACGGCATAGGTGGAAAATTGTGTGCCGTAGGCTGAGTCAAAGCCCTGCACTGCTTTGAAGAAGCCCAGACATCCCAGTTGGTATAAGTCATCCGGTTCCACCCCTCGCCCAAAAAAACGACGCACGATGCTCCAAATCAGTCCTGAGTTGTCCTGTATCATCTGCTCAAAGGCACGCTCGTCCCCACGCTGCGCGTCCAGAAGCAGATGGCTGTTTTGCTCGGACAGGGTGTTCAAAGTTGCCCCCTCCTGTGGGTGCGCGGACGGATAATCCGGGACATGGTAACCGTGGTACCCTTGTCCGGCTTCGAACGGACCTTCAGATTGTCCATAAAGCTTTCCATGATGGTAAAGCCCATGCCGGAACGCTCCTCGCCGCCGGTGGTGTACATTGGACTGCGCGCCTGACGCACGTCCTCAATGCCCCGGCCGCGGTCACGCACGAAAATTTCCAAACGCCCGTCCGGGAATACGCTGGCGCGCAGCCAGATCGTACCGAGCGTGTCCGGATAGGCGTGCACGATACAGTTGGTCACAGCCTCGCTGACCGCCGTCTTGATATCTCCCAGCTCGTCCAGCGTTGGATCGAGTTGGGAGGCGAAGCACGCGACCGAGGCGCGCGCAAAGCCCTCGTTGACCGAGCGGCTCAGAAACTGCATCTTCATTTCATTGGTGGCTTTGACTGTCATATGTATGCTCCTCTCTATATGGCCCGCAGGTTCCTCTTATGTGATGAATACCGCGCTGATACCGGGCAGCGGTGTCGCCTAAACGATCTCAATCAATTTGTTGATTCCGGCGGCCGAAAACACCCGTCTGGCCTGGGTCGACGCATTTCGAACCATCATGGTGCCGCCGATTTGGCTCATGCGCCGATAGGTGCCCAGCACAACCGCGATGCCCGAGCTGTCCATAAAATCGACCTGGCTCATGTCAATGTCGCAGTGGCGCGGCAGACGTGTGTCCACCAGCTGCCCGATCTCCTTCAGCGCGCCGCGCGCGGCATGGTGGTCAAGCTCCCCGGCAAAGGCGAGCGTAATGTGTTTTCCGTCTTGCTTGGAGGAAATTTTCATGCTCACGGCCCTTTCAAAAAATAATGCGCGTAGTTGGCAATGTTTGCCAACTACGCGCATTATACCGTGTTCACGATGTCGAAAAAAGCAGAAACAGGGGCGGAACAGACTTTCTTTGCCATCGTTCGTTCTCTAACTCTCCGATTGCACCAAAACTCTTTTGGCATCGCCGATCAGATACAGTGAACCGGTCACCAGGATCACATCGTCAGGCTTGGCCATGTCTCGGGCACGCCGCACGGCCGTGGTCAGATCGGCTTCGATCAGAACCTCTTTGGCATATGGCTCAGCCAAACGGGCCAGTGTATCGGCGTCCACCGAACGCATCCCGCCATACTGTGTGGCGATCAGCACATCGGTCAGCGGCGCGAACCTCTGCAGACAGCCCTCGATGTCCTTGTCGGCCGACATGGCCACCACCGCGATCAACCGCTTGCCGGCCAACAGATCGGTGATGCTCTCTGAAAGGGCAGAGAACTTGCCCACATTGTGCGCGCCGTCGATCAGCCGCAGGGGAGAGGCGCCCACGATTTCCAACCGGCCGCCCCAGTGCAGCTCGCGCAGTCCGGAAGCAACGGCGTCGGGTGAAACGGCAAAGCCGCGCTGACCCAGCGCCTTGATGATTTCGCACGATACCACCGCGTTGTGTATCTGATGCCGCCCCATCAGCGGGAGCGACAGGGTCTGTCCGTTATACCGGAACCGACTGCCCGATAAATCGGCCTCAAGGATTTCCAACTTGGACAGGTCGGGAACGACCAACGGCAGATCCAGCAGCGCCGCTTGTTCCTCGATGACAGCCTGCGCCTCGGGCTCTTGCTCCGGCGCGGCCACGACGGTGCAGCCCGGCTTGAAGATGCCGCATTTTTCAAAAGCAATCTGTGTTATCGTGTCGCCCAGATATTGCGTGTGGTCGATGGACAGCGGCGTAACGGCGGCGACCAGTGTATTTTCAATGACGTTGGTCGCGTCGAACCGCCCGCCCATGCCCACCTCAAGCACACAGATGTCACAGTTGTGCTCGGCGAACAGGCGCAGAGCCAGGGCGATGAGGATTTCAAACTCGGTGGGCTGCGGCCCGCCCGAGGCCACCAACGACTCAGTATCCTCACGGATGCGCGTCAGAGCGTCAGCCCAACTCTCCTCAGAAAGCTTTGCTCCGTCAATCTGAACGCGCTCGCGGAACTCCTCAACATAGGGAGACACCAGCAGACCGGTCTTATACCCGGCCGCGCGCAGCACCGAAGCAGTCATGGCGGCGGTGGAACCCTTGCCGCTGGTTCCGGCAATGTGAATAAAGGAAAGCTTGCGCTCGGGGTGCCCGATTTTGGCAGTCAAGGCAACCACGCGCTCCAGTCCCGGCTTGGAACCGAAGCGCGCCACACTGTGCAGATATTGTAAGGATTCGGCGTAGTTCATTCTCAAGCACGACCTCGTTTTCGACAGTTTTGTTCCGTCAATTGAATATGGGACAGCCAAAGAGCCGTACGCGAAACAACAATAGCAGCGAGGAAAAGAGCGCAATCATTCGGCGATGTCATTCCGGCTTATACGCCGCCCAGAATACGCGGCGCTCATCCCCGGTCGGCGCATCCCTCCGCCGGTCGCCGAAGCACTGCACGTTTGTAAAACCGGCCTCGCGAAGAAGCATTTCCCAACGGGCAATCGGAAAGGTAATTTGACGGTGCGTTTCGTCCAAGCGCCGCCAGTTCTCATCAAGCTGAACGAACAGCGTGATGTCGTGACGTATCGACAGAAAGTCGTCGGCGGCCTCGGAAGTCCAGACGCAGAACAGCTCGTCGGTTTGGCTGGTCGAGACATGTTCGGACAGGTACCGAAACCAGAACGGCGTTACGATGTCAAATAAAAACAGGCCGCCCGGACGCAGAAAAAGGGAAACACGCTCCAGTGTCCGACGGATTTCGGACTCATTGCGCAAATAGTTCAGACTGTCCAGCGAACAAAACGCGGCCTCGACCGTGCCGTACAGGTCCAGTCTGGGCATGCTCTGACAGAGAAACAACGGCTTGGGATCGCCACAGTCCTGCGCCTTTTCGGCCGCCTGTGCCAACATATCGATCGAAACGTCGACACCGACCACATCGCAGCCCGCCTGCGCCAACAATACGGAAAGCGTCCCTGTCCCACAAGCCAAATCCAGTACCTGGTCGACGGGAAAGGGAAGCGTGTCAAAGAAGGTTCGAGCAAAGTCGAACCATTTCTGATGCACATCGCCGTCAAACAGCCGGTCGTAAAAGGGCGCCAGCGACTGATACGGCGTCATGGCATCCGGTCCAGCATGCGTTTGTAGCCGTCGGCCCCATGCTGCAGAGACCGGTTGACCCGACTGATGGTGGCCGTTGACGCGCCGGTCTGCGACACGATCTCGGAAAACACAATACCACGGCGCAGCAAAGAAGCTACATGGAACCGCTGCTGCATATCATGCAGCTCGGCAACAGTGCAGAGATCCTCAAAG
>JAVBPF010000062.1:0-4322 GCA_031549735.1 Oscillospiraceae bacterium | reverse complement strand
TTATTACACCTGCGCGTCGACGAGGCTCTTCTTACGCGTGCGGAATATCGGTATACTCGGAAATTTCCCGGCTGACGGTGCACAGATCCTCCACACTGAGGTCGGACAGGCGGGCGTGTCCGGTCATCCGGGCGAACGTTTTCAAATCCTCATGGCACACCTTCAGGAACTGCGCGACACGGCGCGCCGCCGCGTCCACGTTCAAGCGAGCGCGCAGCGTGGGATCCTGCGTGGCCACCCCAACCGGGCAGCCGCCCGTGCCGCAGACGCGGTATTGCTGGCAGGCGCACGCCATCAAACCGGCGGTAGCGATGGCCACGGCGTCGGCGCCCATGGCAAGCGCGCGGGCGAAGTCACTGGGCACCCGCAGGCCCCCGGTGATGACCAGCTCGACGTCGGACTTCTGGGCGTCCAAATACTTGCGCGCGCGGTGCAGCGCGTAGATGGTCGGCAGGCTGGACGCGTCGCGCACCAGCTTGGGACTGGCTCCGGTCGCCCCGCCCCGCCCGTCGATGGTGACAAAGTCCGGTTTGGCAAACAGGCAGAACGCCAAGTCGCGCTCGATATGCCCGGCGGCGATCTTGATGCCGATGGGCCGCCCGCCCGATTCCTCGCGCAGCTGCGTGACCAACGCCTTCAAATCCTCCCGGGACTCGACGCCGGGAAAGCGCGACGGGCTGATGACGCCCTGCCCCTCGGGTTTATCGCGGATGGCCGCGATTTCGGCCGTGACCTTTTCGCCGGGGAGGTGGCCGCCCAGACCGGGTTTGGTGCCCTGACCGATTTTGATCTCGATCGCGTCGGCGTTTTGAAGGTTCTCCTTTGTGACACTGTATCGGTTGGGTACATACTCAAAAATGTACTTGTACGCGGCCTCCCGCTCCTCGGGTAGAATGCCGCCCTCTCCGCTGCACATGGCGGTTTTGGCCTCGGCGCTGCCGCGCGCCAGCGCAACCTTTGTTTCCCGTGACAGCGCACCGAACGACATGTGGGATATGTAGACCGGGAAAGAGAGAACCATCGGCTGCCGGGCGTTCTTTCCGATGACGACCTCGGTGGCAACCGGCTCGTGGCTTTCGAGCGGCATGGGATCGAGCTGCGCGCCCAGGATCAGGATGTCGTCCCAGGACGGCGTCATGGTCTTGATGCCCATCGGATCGATCAGCGTCTCTCCTGAAACCGCCATGCGATGGATGTCGGCCATGTGCCGGACGCTCTCATCGAAACGGGCGTAAGCCGACGGATAGGCCAGCTCGTCCGCGCCGGACGCCTGTGCGGGAGCGGCCGCCTCCGTTCCCGTCTGTTCCGGCTCAATCTCGGTCAGCAGGTTCCAGGGCGCGCCGCACATGGGGCATTTGGGGCGCCCGTTTTCGTCGTGGTCGGCCTGCGCCTCGGTAAACACATAGCCGCACATGGTGCATTTGTAAGTTTTCATAGCCGTTCCTCCTTACCCTTTCTTTCGTATTGTCACGTGTTATAGAAACCCTCTTAATCTGTCACTCTCAAAACTGATAAGCTTGGTTTCACCTTTACACTCCTTATAGGTGAGAATCCCAGTATCATCCACAAAAACCAATCTATAAATTTCACCTAATCGAACTTGGAAACTCTTTCTTGATTTGTCGGGCAGCTCAAAAACTAAAACGTGCCTTGAAGTATCATTGGCGTGCTTGCCAAATTGTCCTTTATCGAGTACCTTAGCCCGTTCTTGTTTCTCCTTAACCTGTAACTGTTTTTCTGGCTTTCTTTTCAACTCAAGGCGGACATATAAACGCGGAATACATATAAACCCAATGAGCGCAGCAGGCAAAAACACTAATAGCACCATGAAGAGATATGGGTTCAAATGGGACGATTCATCAAGAAAAACCACAAACGTTAACATGATGCCCATAATCAAGGCAATACTTGAAAAGCATAATGTCAGCACAGAAAAAACATGGCCTCCCTGCGTATGGTTTATCTTATCGTAAAGACTGTGCTTTGAGTCTACAATGAAATTATCGTTATCAAAATCAATCAGTCGCCTCTTTCCATTTGACTCCTGATAAACAAGCGTTCCGCAATCACCCGCTATCGAAAGATCATACATGCCGTTTGCTCGCATATGTTTTGACCGAAGGAACAGGCTTTTGCTTGTGCCATCCGGTAATTCAAAAGTTAACGACTGCTTAATGGCAACGCCCCCTCGGGGGATATATACTTCAAACTGTACTTTGTTCCGCAAAACAACACGTTCTTTTAATACCGTCGATCTCAATAATCTACTATGAACAACGATGGTCGGTGTAAGAATAGCCATTGCAATTACAATCATTGATAAAAAGAGCAGCACAAGTATAGAAAGGGCATCCTCAACAAGATTTGCTATTAATATGACACATGGTATAAACAACCCAATGCCCGCCAAGGTTAGAAACAGCATGCCGCCCATGGTTCTGTAGATTTTATCATAAAGATTCCATTTCGGTTTCTCCCGATTTTGAAATGCTTCTGAGAATTCCGTGCGCTTCCAAGGGTCAACCCACTGCTGATAATAGCCCGTGTAGTTGGGCGATGGAGGCGGAGTACCTTCCTGACTCTTGGCAAAGGCGTTGCCGCAGCTTATGCAGAATGCCGCGTCATTGATTCGTTGATGTCCGCATTTGGTGCAGAAACTCATATTGTCCTCCTTCCAAGCAGACCACGCGTATCGGTTCGCCCTCAGAACAGCGATAACTGCCGCTCCCCGTAGCCGCGCCGGGTCTCCCGAAGGATGTCCGCCATACGGTACAGGAGGCCGTGCCGGTCGCACAAGGACGCAAACCGCGTCCACAACGCGCCGGAACGCTTTGATGTGCAGACGTAACTGTCGCCAAAAGTTTCGATGTATTGCTGCTTGACGCCGGGGAACAGCTCGTCCAGCCGCGCGTAAAACCAGTCGCGCTGATTCTGCCGCAGTGTGACGCCGAACCCGCCGCCCGAATAGATCCAGCGCGCGCCGGACGCGGAGGCCAGCTCGACGATCCCGACAATATTCTCCTCGGTGTCGTTGATGAAGGGCAGCACCGGCATCAGCAACAGTCCGCAGGGAACCCCGGCCTCGCTGAGCTCTTTGACCGCCGCCAGACGTTCGCTCGTCGGCGCTACGTGGCGTTCCAATTGGCGGCACAGCGTGTCATCGGCCGTGGTAACCGTGACGTTGACCAGCACCGGTGCATGCTTCGCGATGTCCCGCAGCATGTCGATATCGCGCGTGACAAGCGGCGATTTGGTGTCGACCACCACGCCGAACCCGTATTTCGCCAGCAGGCGGAGCGCGCCGCGCGTCAGTTCGGAGGCCGCCTCAAAGGGGTTATAGGGATCGCTCATCGACCCGGTGATGACTACACCGGGCGTTCGCTTGGCGCGCAGGTCACGTTCTATGACAAAATGCGCGTTTTCTTTGGCATGAACCGTGTCGAAGTTCTCAATGCGGTAGCAATCGGAACGACTATCGCAGTAAACGCACCCGTGACAACAGCCGCGGTATATGTTCATGGTGTAGTCGGCTCCGAAGAAACCGCCAGACTGCCGGGATGAGACGATGGTTTTGGCCGGAACGGTCGGCAGGGACATGGCGGCTTCCCTCCCGTGTAAGCGTTAGACTTGCAGGATGTCCTTCTCTCCGCCGGTCAAGCAGCGTCCGCCCTCGGGCGTCACAACATAGGTGTCCTCCGCGCCTAACAGTCCGACGCCGGGCACGCCGTTTTTCGGCTCGAGCGCGAACACCATGTTTTCCTCCAGCGGCTCGTCAAAACCGCGGGCGATGACCGGCGTCTCGTCCATATGCAAACCGATGCCGTGGCCGATGAAAGCGACTTTTTTGTCGCCGTAGCCCATGAAGTTGGGCAGCAATACCGGGTCGACCTCACGCATGGCCTGTTCATAGATGTCACTCGGGCGCACGCCGGGCTTGAGCTGCGCGGCGGCGCGCATCTGGATGCCCAGACAGGCGCGGTGTACCTTTAGCATGTCGGCGGTGGGCGCCTGTCCGAACAGATACAGCTGCGTCCGGTCGGTATGGTAACCGCCCACACCGTAGCCGATATCGACGAAGACCAAATCGCCCTTCTTCAGAAACCGCTGACGGCTGCCTCCGGTCGACACGGCGTGGCACAGCCCGTGGTTGCCGCCCGCGCCGTCAAAGCAGGTGGGCGACAGAGAGCTTTCACCAAAACCGATTTGCCCGGCCACCAGCTCGGTCTGAAACATCGAAAAACGGATCATGCCCTGATAATCCAGCTTCATCATGTGCGCGAACAGTTCGCCGGAAAGGTCGGCCTCGCTCATGCCCTCGCGGA
>JAVBPF010000111.1:0-11125 GCA_031549735.1 Oscillospiraceae bacterium | reverse complement strand
TGATATGGGGGCGATCTATCGGCAAGACAGAGTCCTTAGGCGCGCCGGAAACAGGCTTGGCTTCATTCGGACGATAGGTCATGGCCAACTCGTACAACAAAACCGCGCTGTTGCGGCTGCGCTGATTGCGCGACAGTATCTCCAGCATGGAGGGCAGGGGGGTGGTGCGCAGAATGCTGCGCTCCTCGCCCAGCGGGTTTTCGATGGTCAGTGCTCGGCGATCCGGATGGCTTTCGGGCAGACCCAACTGGTCAAAATCCGCAGGACTGGTGAAGGAGTACGTGAGTACCTCGGAGAACCCCAGCGCGCGGCAGGTGCTGTGCAGCCGGTTGGCGGCGTGCTGTCTCGGTGTGAACGCGCCGCGCACCGCACCGCCCGGCATCTCGTCGGGCAGGCGGTTGTAGCCATACAGGCGCGCGATTTCCTCGGTCAGGTCGGCCATACCTTCCAGATCGGCGCGGAAGCTGGGGATTTTGGCGTAACCATCCTCAATTTCAATGCCCAGACGCTTGAGCAGCGCCACCATTTCCGATTCGGGCACGTTGGTGCCGAGCAGCGCGTTCACGCGTTCGGGCATCCATTCGATGGTCCGCGCTTCGGGCAGGGTTTCACAGATGTCAATGACGCCGTCACAGACAATGCCGGCCCCCAGCAGTTCCACCAATTCACAGGCGCGGTCAACGGCCTCGCGGGTTTGCGTGATGTCCAGCCCCTTTTCGAAGCGGCCGGAGGACTCGGTGCGGAAACCAAGAGCCAGAGCGGTTTTGCGGACTGTCGGGCCGTAGAAGTTGGCCGATTCAAACACGATGGTATTTGTTTTCTCGGTGATTTCGCTGTCCAGACCGCCCATCACACCGGCCACGCCGACCGGCGTTTTGGCGTCGCAGATGAGCAGCATGTCCGGCGTAAGGCTTCTTTCCTTGCCATCGAGCGTCCGGAGCGTCTCGCCCGGCTTGGCTGCGCGCACCACAATGGCGTTTTCGCGCAGGCAGGCATGGTCGAAGGCGTGCATGGGCTGACCATATTCGAGCATGACATAGTTGGTGATATCGACGATGTTGTTGATGGGTCTAACGCCCGAGGCGCGCAGGCGCTCACGCATCCATCTCGGCGACGGTTCGATCTTGATGTCCCGAACCATGCGGGCCGTGTAACGTGGGCACAAGGAAAAGTCCTTTACAGAGACGGAAAGCAGCGATGTGATGTCCCCGCCGCCGCCCTTGACCTGCGGGACAGAACGCTTCATCGGAAGGTCGAACGTCGCGGCGCACTCACGCGCCAAACCGATGACGCTCAAGCAGTCAGGGCGGTTGTTGGTGATCTCGAACTCCAAGCAATGGTCTCGCAGGCCCAGCGCGTCGACGACGTTGTCGCCGGGGGCGCAGGGCTCCTCCAGGATGAACAGACCGTCCTCCAGCGCATAGGGAAAGTCGTTGAGCGTCAGGTTGAGTTCGCTCAGCGAGCACATCATGCCGTCGGAGTCGATGCCGCGCAGCTGACCGGCGTGGATTTCCTTGCCGGACGGCAGGCGGGAGCCGGACAACGCGACGGCGACCAGATCGTCTTTCTTCATGTTTGGCGCGCCGGTGACAATTTGAATCGTTCCGGTGCCCACGTCGACCGAGCAGACGGTCAGGCGGTCGGCGTCGGGGTGCCGGGTCAGGGTGAGGAGGCGGCCGACGACGATGTTTTGGTACCCGGCGGCGATGTCCTCCACGGTTTCCACTTTGGAGCCGGACAGGGTCAGCGCGTCGCCCAGATCTTTCGGGGCGACGTCCGGGGACACGAACTCGGAGAGCCAGTTGATGGATAGTCTCATGGGATCGTCACCTCCTAAAACTGCGCCAAAAAGCGCATATCGTTTTCAAACAGCAGACGCATGTCGTTGATGGCGAAGCGCCCCAGGGTGATGCGTTCCAGTCCGATGCCAAAGGCAAAGCCCGAATAAACCTCGGGGTCGATGCCGCACAGCGACAGCACCTTGGGATGCACCATGCCGCAGCCGAGCAGCTCGATGAAGCCCTCCCCCTTGCACACGCGGCAGCCCTCGCCGTGGCAGACATAGCACGAAATGTCGACTTCGGCCGACGGCTCGGTGTAGGGGAAATGGTGCGGACGGAAGCGGGTGATGGTGTCGGGGCCGTACAGGGCTTTCATCAGCGTATTGAGCGTGCCCTTCAGGTGGCCCATGTGGATGCCCTTGTCGACCACAAGTCCCTCGATCTGATGAAACATCGGGGAATGGGTGGCGTCGACCTCGTCCTTACGAAAGACGCGGCCGGGCGAGATGATGCGGACGGGCGGCTTGTTGTCCTGCATATAGCGGATTTGCACCGACGAGGTCTGCGTGCGCAGAATGACATCGTCGGTGAGATAGAAGGTGTCCTGCCGGTCGCGGGCGGGGTGGTTTTCGTCGGTGTTCAGCGCGTCGAAGCAGTGCCATGTCGTCTCTACTTCGGGACCCTCGGCGATGGAAAAGCCCATGCCGATGAAAATGTCCTTGACCTCGTCGAGCACCAGTGTCATCGGATGTTTGTGCCCCAATGCAACCGGTGTGCCCGGCCAGGTGACGTCCAGTGTCTCGGCGGCCAGACGCGCCGCGCGGGCTTCACGCTCCAGCACCACCTTGCGCTGTCCCAGCATGGCCTCGATTTCACCGCGCAGGGCGTTTAGCGCTTGCCCCACAATGGGACGCTCCTCGGCCGAGAGTTTTTTCATCTGGCTGAGGAGATCGGTCAGGGTGCCTTTGCGCCCCAAAAATTGTATCCGCAGCTGCTCGAGTTCTTCGGGCGAGGCTGCGGAACGTATGCCTGTTTCGGCTTCGGATCGGATGCGGGCTATGTTGTCTTCCATTGTTTTCACCGCTTTTTCGAGTTTTACGAGAGTTCTATCAAGTATAACACAGACCAAAAGCCTGAGGCAAGGCCGGGGGTCAAATGAGAAGCGTTCTCGGTTGCGCCGGGCGATGCAGTCAACTAATCCCCGTATTGGTTGTGATAGTCGGCCAGATCACGTTCGTCCTGCCGCTCCAGCGATTTGTCGCCCGCCATGTGCTCGAGGTGGTGTGTCAGCTCATGGTGCAGGACTTCCTTTAGCTTTTGGCGCTGTCCCGCTTCAGACAGGTGGCCGTACACGGCGCACAGCGACTGATAATACAAAACGATATAGCGACCCAGCCCGTGGGGATCATAAGTGTACTCCCCGCAGATGATAAGATCGGAGCGCACGCTCTCCGGATGTATCTTTTTGTCGGGCGACAGGAGGATTCCGCCGTTGAGATCGGTGTAGACCTCCTCCGGCAGCTCGTCGGCCAGCTCGTCCAGGATGGCCTGCATCTGTTCGTAGGAAAGTGTCATAATGTCCTCCGTAGCGGGGCGTATCAGTCGATGGGGGCGGCCTTTTTGGTGTTGTAATCGAAGCAGTGTGTGATTGCGACGGGGGGGTTCCTTACTCCCTGATGAGAAAGGAACCAAAGAATCGTTTTGGAATGCAAAGTTTGCTTTGGGTTCAAACAGTCGAGTGCAAACGACGTTACCCGGGCTGTGCCGGTTGTCATACGACCACCGAACCGGGAAGATTAAAGGGTTTCAGACAGTGTGTCCTTAGTATTCGTCTTACTCCCTTTACTGTGACGGCGTGTGCGTGTACATGATTCTTGTTACAGGTATCTACAAAACAAAAGGGGCGCTTTCGCGCCCCTTCGTCAATCGAATGCAATTTTACGCGAAGGGGTTCTCTCCGCAGTAGAGCTGCCCGGCGGGCTTGTTGTAAGCCACATCCTCGATGCCATACAGCTTCATGGCCGAGTAGAGCGCCTTGCCGGCCTTGGCGAACGCGATGGCGCTGTGATGCGGATAGCGCTTGGCGATCAGCACGTGGCGGTAGAAGCGGCCCATTTCGGGGATGGCGAACACGGCGATGCCGCCGAAGCTCTTGGGGTCGATGGGCAGAATCTCACCGTCGGCGATGTAGCTGCGCAGTGTGCAGTCGGCCGTGCTCTGGATGCGGAACAGCGAAATGCCGCCGGGACGCAGCGCGCCCTCCAGCGTGCCCCGTGTGATATCGGGCTCGGTGTCGGGCTCAAGCGCGCGCTTCATAATGCGCTGGTACTCCATCGTGGGTTTGACCACCATGCAGGCGGCGGTGTTGCCGCAGTGGAAGCCCATGAACAGGTCGGTGAGCTTAAAGTCACCCACGACGGCCTTGTTGGCGTCGTACATGTCGCGGGGCACCGAGTTGTTGATGTCGAGCAGCGTGGCGGGCATATCGGTGGCCAGCGTGACGATGTATTCGCTCAGCGCGCCGTAGATGTCGGTCTCACAGGCCACGGGGATGCCGCGGGCGGCCAGACGGCCGTTGACATAGCAGGGGACAAAGCCAAACTGGGTCTGGAAGGCCGGCCAGCACTTGTTGGCGAACACGGCGTAGTCGGACGCGCCGATGTTTTGCTCATACCAGTCCATCAGGGTGACTTCGTACTGCGCCAGACGAGGCAGGATGCCGGCATACTTGTTGCCAGTGCCCAGCTCGGCGGCCATGTCGGCCTGCACGGCGGCGATGCGCTTGTCGTCTTTGTGCGCGTTGTAGAACGCAAACAAGTCAAGCTCAGAGTTTTCCTGAATCTCGACGCCCAGATCGTACAGCGGCTTGATGGGCGCGTTGCAGGCCAGGAAGTCGAAGGGGCGGGGGCCGAAACTGAAGATTTTCAGCTTGGACAGGCCCAACTGGATGCGCGCCACGGGGATAAACTCGGCGATCATGTCGGCCACTTCGTCGGCTGTGCCGATGGGATACTCGGGTATGTAGGCGCTCAGCTTGCGCAGCCCGAGGTTGTAGGAAGCGTTGAGCATACCGCAGTAGGCGTCGCCGCGCCCGTCGTACAGATCTTCACCGGTCTCCTCGGCCGCGCCGACAAACATGACCGGGCCGTTGAACTTTTTGGCCAGCAGGGTTTCGGGGCCTTCGGGGCCGAAGTTGCCCAGAAACACGACCAGGGCGTTGACATCGGCGCCGTTGAGCTCGACAACCGCATTGAGCGCGTCGGTCTCGTTTTCTACGATGGTGTTCATTTCCAGTACAGGTAGCTCTTTGGCCTTACAGGCGGCGGCCAACGCGCGGCGGCGGCGTTCGGACAGCGAAATGGGGAAGCAGTCGCGGCTGACGGCGACCAGTCCGATTTTGACGTTGGGCAAATTCATCATGATGAAATGACCTCCAAGACAAGAATTTGTTCAGTGGATGCTGAGGCAACCACTGATAACTTACGGTATGTATACAGATTATGATAACAAATTCACGAACGAAAGGGAAGTGAAAAATATATCGTAAATTGTATTCACTGTGGCTTGAAAGGGGACTGAATGGAAAAGGAGCGCCGGACGCGGCTTGCGTCGGGCGCTCCAATGCTTCAGGGAAACATTACAGCAGATGCGTCCCGATGATGAGACCGGCGAACACGATGCTCACCATGCTGACCAGCTTGATCAGGATGTTGATTGACGGGCCGGAGGTGTCTTTGAACGGGTCGCCTACGGTGTCGCCGACCACGGCGGCCTTGTGAGCGTCGGAACCGCGTCCACCAAGGTTACCGGCTTCGACGTACTTTTTCGCGTTGTCCCACGCGCCGCCCGCGTGGGCCATCATGATGGCCAGCACGAAGCCGGTGATGGTGCAGCCGGCCAGCAGGCCGACCACGCCGCAGACGCCGAGGATCAGACCGGTGGCGATGGGGGCAGCAATGGCCAGCAGGGAGGGCAGAATCATTTCCTTCTGCGCCGAACGGGTGCAGAGGTCGACACATTTTTCATAGTCGGGCTCGGCCTTGCCGTCCATCAGTCCAACGATTTCCTTGAACTGGCGGCGAACCTCGACCACAATGCTGGTCGCAGCGCGGCCGACGGCACTCATGGTCAAAGCGGCGAACAGGAAGGGCAGCATGGCGCCGATGAACAGACCGATCAATACATTGGGGTTGGTCAGTGACAACAGCTCACCCTTTTCGCCGAAAACATTCGCGATGCCTGCGGCTGCGGACTTGAGTTTGACCTCATCCACATAGGCCACAATCAGGGCCAGCGCGGTCAGCGCGGCCGAGCCGATGGCAAAGCCTTTGCCGGTGGCCGCCGTGGTGTTGCCGAGGGAGTCAAGCGCGTCGGTGCGCTCGCGGACGACGGGGTCGCAGACGGCCATCTGTGCGATGCCGCCGGCGTTGTCGGCCACGGGTCCGTAAGCGTCGGTGGCCAGAGTGATGCCAAGCGTGGCGAGCATGCCGACCGCCGAGATACCCACGCCGTAAAGACCTTTTTCAAAGCTTTCGGCGCCGCCCGAGGCGAAGAAGCTGGCCAGCACCGAAGCGCCAACCACCAATACGGGCAGTACGGTGGAGACCATGCCGAGGGACAGGCCGCCGATGACGATTGTGGCCGGGCCGGTTTTGCTAGTATCGGCCAAATTCTTGGTCGGTTTATACGTGTCTGACGTGTAGTATTCTGTGATGGCGCCGATCAATACGCCGGCGACCAAGCCGGACAGCACGGCGAAGTAGACGCCGATGCGGCCGGGGTTGTTGGCGCAGTCTAGAAAATAGTAGACAATGGGGAAGGCCAGCACGGCGACCAGGATAGACGAGACGTATGTACCGGTGCGCAGCGCGCGCAGCAATGCTCGTTGACTGATGTTCTCTTTGGTGCGTACAAAGAAAGTGCCGATGAGGGAAGAGATGGCGCCTACGGCGGCCAACACCAGCGGGATCATGGCGCCGTTCATGCCGTAACCGGCGGCGACGGCCAGCGCCAGGGTAGCCACGATGGATCCGACATAGGACTCATACAGGTCGGCGCCCATACCGGCCACGTCGCCCACGTTGTCGCCCACGTTGTCGGCGATGACGGCGGGGTTGCGGGGGTCGTCCTCGGGGATGCCGACCTCGACCTTGCCGCCCAGGTCGGCGCCGACGTCGGCGGCCTTGGTGAAGATGCCTCCGCCCACACGGGCGAACAGCGCCATGCTGGACGCGCCCATGCCGAAGGTGAGCATGGCCGACGAGATGGCCTGAATCTGATCGTTGCCGACTATATCGGCGTAGAACACATATTTCAATAGAACGAACCATATGGACAGGTCAAGAAGGCCCAAACCGATGACGGTGAAGCCCATGACCGCGCCGGCCGAAAAGGCCACGCGCAGTCCCTTGTTCAGGCTGTGGGACGCTCCTTTGGCTGTACGGCTGTTGGCCTTGGTGGCGATTTTCATGCCGACGAAGCCGGCCAGACCGGAGAAGAAACCGCCGGTGATGAAGGCGAAGGGAACAAACGGGGTGAGCAGGCCGAACACGGCCATCAGCGAGAGAACGAGGAACATGCCGACGAAGAACAGGGCCACGCCGGTGTACTGCCGCTTCAAATACGCCGATGCGCCTTTTGAAATGGCCGCGGAGATGGTCTCCATGGTGGTGTCGCCGACCTCCGACTTCAGCACGCGCCGCGCCATGATGTAGGCAAACAGCAACGCAATGACCGAGCCGATCGGTGCGAGGAAAAACAGGGCTTCTGTCATGGGATCCTTCCTTTCCATTTTCATATACGCCGGGCATTCTGACAATGCCCGCGAAGGTGCAAACGGCCACATTATACTACGACGGATGGAAGAAGTAAATGGCTTATCGGTGGGATTTTGGTGAAATGTTTCCGGCGGAATTTTTGTTTGCATTCTCCTCGAAAATGTGATATATTTATCGAATCACTCTCATCGTCTTGTGCCCAGAATGACCAACGTCCACCAAATGAGGTAGTCTTATGCCGCTTCCGGATCAAAAACTCTATATTCTGGCCGGACACTATGGCAGCGGCAAGACGCAGCTGGCCGTCAATCTGGCGCTACGACTGCGCGAAAACGGTCCGGTGACACTGGCTGATCTGGACATCGTCAACCCCTATTTCCGCACCAAGGACTTTGCGTCCCTGTTGCGGGAGAAGGACATTGGGTTTATTTCTTCGGCTTACGCCAACTCCAACGTCGATCTACCCTCACTGTCCGCCGAGGTCAACGTGGTGTTTGAGGACAGCGATACCACCTTTGTGCTTGACGTGGGCGGCGACGAACGCGGCGCGCTGGCGCTGGGACGGTACGCTCCGCGCATGCCCGAGGAATCCGCCGTATTGCTGGTGTTCAACCACTACCGTCCGCAGACGAGGGAGACCGGAGACGCGCTGGAGATCGTTCGCGAAATTGAGGTCGCCGGACGGCTGCGCTTCACCGGACTCATCAACAACTCCAATCTGGGCGACGCCACAACGCCCGAGGATGTATTGACATCTTTGCCCTATGCCGAGGCACTGGCTCAGAAAGCCGGTCTGCCCATTGTGGCGACCTCGGTCTGGCGACCGCTTGCCGAGGCGCTGTCGCCACATATCGACAACCTTTTGCTTATTGACCGCTATGCCAAGCCGCAGTGGGTCATATAAATACGAATGGGGGAGAAGAGACATGACAAAGGTCAAATTTGACGCCGACCGCTGCAAGGGCTGTTCGCTCTGCGTGTCGGTCTGTCCCAAGAAGATCATCGCGCTGTCCAAGGAAAAATTCAACGCCAAGGGATTCCATCCCGCCGAGGTGATCGATCAGGACAAGTGCATTGCCTGTGGCTTCTGCGCCACCATGTGTCCGGACTGCATCATCACGGTGGAGAAATAGGGAGGGTCGGAGAATGTCAGAAAAAGTATTGATGAAGGGCAACGAAGCCATTGCCGAAGCCGCCATTCTGGCCGGCTGTAGGCACTTCTTCGGCTATCCCATCACGCCGCAGACCGAGGTGGCGGCCTATATGGCCCGTCGCATGCCCAAGATGGGCGGTACCTACCTGCAGGCCGAGAGCGAAATCGCGGCCATCAATATGGTCATCGGCGCATCCGCAGCGGGCGCCCGCGCCATGACCTCCAGCTCCAGCCCCGGCATTGCGCTGAAGAGCGAGGGGCTTTCCTACCTCGCCGGCTGCGATCTGCCCGCCGTGGTGGTCAACATCCAGCGCGGCGGGCCAGGTCTTGGCGGTATTCAGCCCTCACAGGCCGACTACTTCCACGCCACACGCAGCACCGGTCACGGAGACTTTCACATTCTGGTGTTCGCGCCGGCCGGTGTGCAGGAGATGGTCGATCTCACCATCAGGGCCTTCGATTTGGCCGACAAATTCCGCATGACCGCCATGATTCTGGGCGACGGTATTCTGGGTCAGATGATGGAGCCGGTCACGCTGGATGTGCCCGCGCAAGTGTCCTACGACAAGTCATGGGCGCTGTCCGGTACCGAAGGAAAGCGCAAACCCAACATTGTCAACTCACTGTTCCTGCAGCCCGAATCTTTGGAGCGGCTGAACTTTGAGCGTTTTGAAAAATACAAGAGCATCGGCGAAGCCGAGACGCGTGCCGAGCATCATTTGACCGAGGACGCCGACATCGTTGTGGTCGCCTATGGCGCCACTGCCCGCGTGGCCAAAAACGCCATCGCCGAAGCCCGAAAGCAGGGCGTCAAGGTGGGGCTGCTTCGTCCCATCACGCTTTGGCCGTTCCCCAAGGCCGATCTGCTCAAGCTTTCCGAAACCGTCAAGACCTTCGTGGTGGCCGAGATGAGTATGGGCCAGATGATCGAGGATGTAAAGCTGGCCATCGAGTGCCGCCGCCCGGTCAGCCTGTGCAACCGTACCGGCGGCATGGTGCCGACACCCGAAGGCATTCTGGATGCCATCATTCAAGCGGGAGGTGCGAAGCAATGACGACCGTTTTCAAGAAAACACCCATGCTGACCGACGCGGTGCTGCACTATTGCCCCGGCTGCACGCACGGCATCATTCACCGATTGGTGGCCGAGGCACTGGAAGAGCTTGACCTCGGCGGACGCGCCATTGGCGTGGCGCCGGTGGGTTGCGCGGTTATGGCCTATGACTACTTTAATTGTGATATGATCCAGGCGGCGCACGGCCGCGCCCCGGCCGTGGCCACCGGTATCAAACGTGTGCGACCCGAGGCCATCGTGTTCACTTATCAGGGCGACGGCGATCTGGCCGCCATCGGCACGGCCGAAACCATTCACAGCGCCGCGCGCGGGGAGAACATCACCATCATCTTCATCAATAACGCCATTTATGGCATGACCGGCGGACAAATGGCGCCCACCACGCTGCCCGGTCAGATCACACAGACCACACCCTATGGCCGCGATGTTACAACGGCCGGATTCCCGCTGAAAATGTGCGAGCTCTTGTCCACCTTGGACGGCGCGCACTATGTCGAACGCGTGGCCGCCGATTCGGTCAAAAACGTCCGGTTGGCCAAAAAGGCCATTCTCAAAGCCTTTGACAACCAGAAGAATAACCGCGGTTTTTCTTTTGTCGAGGTGCTGTCCACCTGTCCCACCAACTGGGGCCTGTCTCCGGTCGAGGCGCTGGACTGGCTGGCCCAAAATCTCACGCCCTATTATCCGCTGGGCGTTTACAAGGACGGTGACGCGCAGTGAATCTCAACATGCTGATTGCCGGATTCGGCGGACAGGGCATCCTGTTCTCGGGCAAATTCCTGGTCTATGTCGGAATGCTTCAGGGGAAAGAGGTTTCCTGGCTGCCCTCCTACGGCCCTGAAATGCGCGGCGGGACAGCTAACTGCAGTGTCATCATCAGTGACGCGCCGGTCGGGTCGCCCATCGTCGCGACGCCGGACCAGCTGGTCGTGATGAACCTGCCCTCGCTGGACAAGTACGAGGACGCGCTCAAGCCGGGCGGTCTGCTCTTTGTCGATTCCTCCCTCATTACACGCCCAACCACCCGAACCGACATTACCGCACACTACATCCCGGCCACACAACTGGCCGACGAACACGCGTTGGGCGGGCTGGCCAATATGGTGATGTTGGGCAAGATCATCCGGGAGACGGCGCTCTGTCGGCGTGAGGACATCTCCTCTGCCATGGCCAAGGTTGTGCCCGAGCGCAAACGTGATTTGTTTGACAAAAACTTGCAGGCAGTTCAGATCGGTCTGAGCTATGAGGGATAATGACGCGATAGGGTGATCGGATGCCCCTAAAACGTTGGAGATAACTGGCGCCCCGGTGGTTGAATCCGCCGGGGCGCCGCTCTTGT
>JAVBPF010000015.1:0-6268 GCA_031549735.1 Oscillospiraceae bacterium | reverse complement strand
GATATACGCGCCGATGCGCTCGTTGAGCTCCTCGAGGTTATCCTCGTCGACCGCTTCGTGCTGCATGTCGCGGCGCGCCAGTTCCTCGGCCAGGATCTCAAAGAAAACCGTATCCTCGTAGTCCATGATGGCCTCATGAATGCCGCCCTCGGCAAAGGCGCGCGAGGGGATGATCTCCCCGCCGAAGCGCTCAAAAAGCTTGCTCATGTCCTCTTTTTCGCAGTGCGCGAACACGGCGCTCTCCACATCGTCATACTCGCCGATACGGTCGTCGCCGCGTGTGGAATTCAAAATCCAGTTGCCGATATAGACCAGATCCAGCAGTCTGCGAAACTGCATGGAAGAGAGTTCGAGATTCATGTTTTTCACCTTACTTTTCAAAAAAGCAACCGAAAGAAACCGTCGTCCGCCTCAAATCGATCCAAGACGGGTCACGGATAGCGCCGTTGACGGGCGCACATTTGGCGGAAAGAACACCTCTGTTTAGAAGCTCAGATCGGGAATGCTCTCGTCCGGCGTCTCAAAATCTTCGAAATGATCGTCGTCGAAATCAATGGCGCCGTCGTCCACAACCATGCCGCGGCGGCGGTTGATGAGCTCACGGAACACTTCAAACTGACGCTGAATGACATCCATATACCGAACGGCTACCAGTACGATGCCGATGATGGCCGCTACGGCGATGCCCACGATGACAATGATCTTAGTCGCGCTTTTCATATTGAGTCCCTCCAGTCGATTTTGTGACGGAAACCCGGCGCGATGACCGGGGATTTGCGCGTTACTGCTTTTGTTCAGCGGTTTTCCAATGAATCAGCGGTTAATTAGAATTCGCAGGGTTGGATGCGCCAGATGTCGCGCGCATACTGGGCGATGGTGTTGTCGCTGGAAAAGTGTCCTCCCATGGCCACGTTGTGCAGGGCCATTTGCGTCCACGTTTCTTTGTCCCGAAACCGTTTCCCCAGCGCGTCCTGGGCGGCGGCATAGCTGTCGAAATCCTGCAGGACAAAGAACTCGTCGTTGTATTGCAGCAGGGAGCGGGTGATGTTGGAAAACTCGTCGTGCGGCAGACGCGGACTCAGGCCGTTTTGAATCTGCTGCATCATCCTGGCCAATCGTGGATCATCATCCGCCACGGCGGCGGCGTTGTACCCACCCTCAGCATTGTAGCGCAAGACCTCATCAACAGTCAAGCCAAATCGGAAGAAATTGTCTGCTCCGACCAGATCGGCGATCTCAATGTTGGCACCGTCGCTGGTCCCGATGGTCACCGCACCGTTGAGCATGAACTTCATGTTGCCGGTGCCCGAGGCTTCCTTGGTGGCCGTGGAGATCTGCTCGCTGACGTCGGAGGCCGGAAAAATCATCTGCGCGAGCGGAATGCCGTAGTTTTCGAGGAACACGACCTTGAGCCGCCCGTCGACCAACGTATCGCTGTTGATGAGGTTGGCCAGTTCGCCGATGAACTTGATGATGTTTTTCGCGTAATAGTAGCTGGGCGCGGCCTTGCCGGCGAAAATAAAGGTGCGCGGCGGGAGATCCACGGTGGGATTGTCGCGCAGCGTATTATACAAATACAATATATGCAGCGCGTTGAGCAATTGCCTTTTGTAGGCGTGGATGCGTTTGACCTGTACGTCGAAAATGGACTGCGGGTCAACGGCCACATCCAGCGTCTTCATGATATAGGAGGCCAGTTTTTCCTTGTTGCGCAATTTGATCTGCCGGAACTCGGACAACAGCGCGGCGTCGTCCTTGTACTTTAGCAGCTTCTCCAGCTTGTGCCCGTCCTTCTGCCAGCTGTCTCCGATGGCGCCGCAGATCAGCTCGCTCAGGTCGGGCTTGGACTGACTCAGCCAGCGGCGCATGGTAACGCCGTTGGTTTTGTTGTTGAATTTTTCGGGCATGTCGTCGTAAAAATCGCTGAGTACCGAGGATTTGAGCAAGTCGGTGTGTACGGCAGAGACGCCGTTGATCGAGAACGCGCCCATGCAGGCCAGATTGGCCATGCGGATGTTCTGATCCCAGATGATCGACATGCGCGCCACCTTGTCGGGATCGTCGGGATAAGTTTCGGAGAGCCGCTTGCAGAAACGCCGGTTCAGCTCCTCAACGATCATGGTGATGCGGGGCAGCAGGGAGGCGAAAATATCATACGGCCAGACCTCGAGAGCCTCCTGCATGATGGTGTGGTTGGTGTAGGCGATGGTGCGGGAGGTGATGTCCCACGCTTCATCCCAGCCCATACCCTCGTCGTCCATCAGGATGCGCATCAGCTCGGGCACGGCCAGCGCCGGGTGCGTATCGTTGATGTGCACCACAATAAGCTCGCTCAGGCGGGACAGGTCGTGATGCTTTTTCTTGAAGCGCCGGATGATGCTCTGCAGACCGGCCGACACGAAAAAGTACTGCTGCTTCAGGCGCAGCTGCCGGTTCTGGTAGTTGGAATCATCGGGATACAGCACCTCGGAGATGGCCTCCAGCGAATACCGGTTGGCCACGGCGCTGACATAATCGCCGCGCGAGAAGGATGAAAAATCGAAGTACTGGTCGATGGCCTCGGCGCTCCAGAGCCGCAATGTGTTGACCGTTTTGGCGTCGGCGCCCATAATGGGCATGTCATAGGGCACGGCCAGCACCGGCACATAGTCGACGTGTGTGAACTTGGGCTGCCCGTCGGCGCCCTCGGAGGTCTCGATGCGCCCGCTGAACTTGACGATGACGGCCTTGTCGGGCTTGCGGATTTCCCAGGCGTTGATTTCGCGCAGCCAGTTGTCGGGCAGCTCGACCTGATAGCCGTCAATGATTTTCTGTGAAAACAGGCCGTATTTGTATCGGATGCCGCAGCCGTGACCGGGCAGATTCATCGAAGCCATGGAATCGAGAAAACAGGCGGCCAGGCGGCCGAGTCCGCCGTTGCCCAGCCCCGCGTCGGGCTCGACAAGGATGAGCTCCTCCAGCGAGATGCCCATCTCCTTCAGTCCGGCGGCCACGACGCCGCGCGCGCCCAGATAGAGCAAATTGGATTCCAGAAAACGCCCCACCAGGAATTCAAGCGAAAAGTAATAGACCTGACGCTCCGATTTCTCCAGGTAGGTGTCGTTGGTGAGAATCCAGCGCTGGTTGATGGTATCACGGATCATCGAAGCCAGCGTGACATATTTGTCCGACGTGGAGGCGTCCTCCAACGATTTTCCGAACATGGAGGAGAGCTTCTTCTTGAAATTGCGCTTAAACACCGCCTTGTTCGAAAACACCCAAGCCACACCTCGATCGCATCTGATTTGACTGCCTATGTGCGGGCAAAACACAAAACCCATCCGTACAGGCATATTTCATTCTACCACCAATCGGAAGGGCTTTCAAGCGATAAATGCGCTTTGGCGTCATAGGGCTCGCAGGATTGTTCAATCTGCTTCACAAGTCGGTCGGTTCCCGTCAGATTTTATGACGTTATTCAGACGGATTTGCATTTGTTTCCCCCTCATGCCCGCATTATATCTAATTCTACCCGTTGCTATTCATGCTAGAAAGTTCGACCCCGTGGGCGCTTACGCGCGCCAAGATTCTTGAGAGAACAAAAATCTCCCTTGGCCGGAAAACGGGGGGGCGGCCGCCCCCCCCTTTCGCGTTCAATCACCCACCGCAGTGACAGATTTGGCGGGCGCGGCCGCCTCATTTTGACCCCTCCTGCGCCAGGTCCACCATTCCGCGAATACGGCGCCGCCCAACATCAGCGCCGCGCCGACCCACTGCACGGCCGCCAACCGTTCGCGGAGAAAGAGGGCCGAAAACAGCAGCGCGGACAGCGGCTCCAAATAGCCGCAGACCGCCACCGACCGGGCGGGCAAATGGCGCAGCGGGGCGAAGTAGAGATAGCAGCCCAGCCCCGTATTGATAAGACCCAACCAGAGGAGCGGCCAAACACTTCCTTCGGGAAGAGAGAGGGAGAAGCCCTGCCGAAACAGCAGGTAGACCGAGACGGTCAGGAAGCTGATCGCCATTTGACAGACGGCGTTCTCCAGGCCCGCAATACCGGTGGCCTTCTTGTTGAAAATCACCATGAACGCATACATCACCGCCGCCAGCAGACCGCAGACGAGGCCCCAGGAGAACCCTCCGGCCAGCAATGTATCCTTGTGAATCAGGAACATCCCCAAAAGCACCACAACAAAGCCGAGGAGTCCGGCCGGCGTCAGACGTTCGCGAAACAGCAGCGGTGCGAGCAGTATGACCAGTGCCGGCCCGACATAGTAGGCCAGCGTGGCCACGCCCACGCCGATCTGATCATAGGCCTCAAAGAGGAAAATCCAGCTCAAGCCCATCGCCGCGCCGGACAGGAGCAGAAAGCCCATATGCTTTTTGTGCCTCCAAAACTGAAACCGGCCTCCGGTCAGCACAAAGACCAGCAGCAGCCCGACACTGCCCAGAAGCGTCCGAATCCAGACTATCTCGTAGCTGGCAAGCGCGATGGACGCGGCCACAACGCCGTTGCTGCCGAACAGCAGGAGGGCCATGATATATTTGGCGTATGCTCTTTTCATGCGTTCGCCCCCCGCTCTTTCATCCCTGGCACCAGGATATAGGGAATACCGCACAAGTCTGCGTGTGCCAAGCCGGCGGAGAATTTGTTTCCAATCGACTCGATTTTTGCGGCAAACCTTTGTGTATTAACAAGAAAATCGATGATGAGCGCGGACAAAGAATGCATCGGATCGGTACGCGAGGAATTGTGCGGTGTTGCCTATAGAGTACACCATTTTTGCATGCCCGTAAACTGTGGATTTCCCCGTCGCATTGTGGGAGAAACATGGTATAATGAAGCGCGATTCCAACACGGTGTGAAGGAGCGGAGGCCATGATCCAGCAATGGGCCGATTTTGCGTTTGCCTATTCCCCGCAGATGCAGCTGATCCTGCTCGGCGTCAATTTCCTGACCAACTTGTTCACAGGGGTTATGATTACCAACCTCACCCTGTCGGCCTACGGGCAAAAGGCCAGCGTCAAAAGAAAACTGCTGTTTTCTTTTCTTATCTATATAGTGTGCTTTTTTCCGGTGGTTTTGCTGCCGTATGTGCTCGGAGGTTCACAGTCCCTGAGCCCGCTGGTTCTTTCCATGACGACCATGCCGAACCCCCTGACGGCGCTGGCCTGTTACTTCTGCGGCGTCAAAATTCTGAAGCTGTCCAAGTACCGCTTCACCCATCTCTACGTCATCATTCAGCTGTACACGCTGGTTTTGCGTGCCCTCACCAGAGTGATCACCCTCCTGTTTTTCGTACAGTCGTCCGAGCCATACAATTATTTTCTGGATCTCCTGTCCTTGCTGGCCAGCGTCATCGTTCATCTCGTCTTTTATGGGGCGTCTATGGTCTTCTTCAAACGCACCAATTTTGGCATTAAATTGACCGATCGGCTGTTTGTCAAGTCCATTCCCCGCACGCTCGGGCTCGGCTTTGTGCTCAACAGTCTCGCCTATGCGCTGATTGTGTTTTTCCCCGCTGTCTGGCATAACGATCCCTTTTCCTATGTTCTGACCGGTCTAACGCTGGCGCTCTGCCTCGCCATTGTTTACCATCGAATGAGCCTTCGGGCCGTCCGGCTGGAGCTGCAAAACACAAAAACCCATATTGGCACACTGATCCGCTCTCTGGAGGAGTTCAGCGGGCTCAAGCACGACTTTTACAACATCCTGCATACCTACAGCGGATATTTGCAGCTGGAAGACCTGCCCGGTCTTGTCCGATACCATGAGCAGCTGCTGAACACAACCGTCACGGCCGGTGAGCACTTGGAGATCAATAAAAAAATGGCGGAAAATCCGGCCATCATCGCACTGCTGCTGGAGAAGCAAAAATACGCCCGGCAGATGAATGTCTCACTCCGTTTCGAGATCACCTGCCAAATGGATGCCATTGACATCGATACGATCAACTTCTGCCGCATGCTGGCTTGTCTGCTGGACAACGCCGTCGAAGCGGCGGCGGAATCGGAAGAGAGACTGGTTTCCGTTTCGTTTGACCAGAAGCCAAACGGCAGCATCCTGATTGTGATCATCAACAGTACTGCGGAGGAAGTGGTCATTGACGAGGTGTGGAAGACCGGCGCTTCTACCAAGAAGGGGCACGGCGGTCTGGGTCTGTCTCAGGTGAGGGGCGTGTTGTCACAGTACGGAAACTGTATCCTGCAAGTTGAGTCGTTCAGCCAACGGTTCACGGTATACATAGAAATCAGCTCGATATAGGGTTTGTCGGAGCCTATGTCCGAT